>JAISDM010000289.1 GCA_031264885.1 Peptococcaceae bacterium
CCTTGAAGGACGGCGTCAAGACTGCTATAATTGTGAAAGAAAATATTCGGGGGGTAAATGTATGCGGCCTGTTTGGGCTGAGATTAATTTAGACGCGGCGGCGCATAATGTGAGAGAAATCAGACGAATCACCCGGCCCCGGGCAAAGGTGATGGCGGTGGTGAAAGCCGACGGCTATGGGCACGGAGCGGGCGCTGTCGCGGAAACAGCCCTCAGAAACGGCGCGGACAGACTGGCGGCGGCCACGCTGGATGAAGCGTTGGCGCTGGATGAAGCGCTGGCGCGCGGGAACGCGGGAGCGGGGAGTTCCATATTAATATTTGGATATACGCCGTTAAAGGATATGACGACCGTTGTGGAGCGCGGCTTGATTCAGACCGTTTATCAGACAGAGCAGGCCGGCGCGCTGTCCCGGGCCGCGGTTTCGCTGAACAGGACGGCTAAGGTTCATCTGAAGATAGATACGGGCATGGGGCGCATCGGTTTTTTGCCGGAGAACGGCGCCCGGCGGGCGATCATGGAGATTGCCAGACTCCCTAATTTGGAATTGGAAGGAATTTTTACGCATTTCGCGTCGGCGGATTCCGCGGACAAGCAATATCAGAACCGGCAATTGGATGTTTTTTTGTCCTTTGTGGAGAGTTTGCGGAAAGACGGGCTGGAGTTTGAATTGCGTCACGCGGCGAACAGCGCGGCCGTTCTTGATTGCCCGGACGCCCATTTGGACCTGGTTCGGGCGGGGATTTTGATCTATGGGGCCTATCCTTCCCGTGAGGTCAACCGAACGCTGATCGACTTGAAACCGGTGATGACGTGGAAGGCTCAGGTGGCTCAGGTGAAGCGTGTGGGCAAGGGTGTGAGCATCAGTTACGGCCGCACATATACCACCGGCGAACCGGCTTGGATCGCCACTTTGCCTTTGGGCTACGCGGATGGATATTTCCGGCGGCTGTCCAACCGGAGCGAGGTTTTGATCGGGGGGGAACGGGCGCCTGTGGTTGGAACCGTCTGCATGGATCAATTGATGGTGGATGTGACGCGGATTCCGGACGCGCGGCGCGGCGGCGAAGCTGTGCTGATCGGGAATCAGGGCTCGGACGCCATATCCGCGGAGGAGCTGGCCGGATGGGCGGAAACCATTCCTTATGAGATATTTTGCGCCGTAAGCGCGAGGGTTCCGAGGGTAGTAGTGGGTAGTGGATAATGATTAGTGGGTTGGCGGCGGTGTTGTTTAACGGGTTCGGAGGACGGGAATTTAGGTTTTTGACGGGAATTCAAGTTTTTGATGGAAAGAAGGACGAATATCATGAGCAAAGCAAAAGCGTATCAATCCAATCGAATGACAGAGCAAAACCCCTGGAGGGATCCCTTCCGATGGGTGATCGTAGGCATGATCGCGGTGGGGGTGATTGTGATTACGGTTGTGAGCCTGTATAACCGGGGGATTCCTCAGCGGTACACAACCGCTTTGACCGTGGGCAATGAGAAAATAAATGTGGGGGAATATAATTTTTACAGAAAATCTTATTATGATAATTTCCTCCAAACCAATGGCGCTTATTTATCTTATATGGGATTGGACACCAACTTGCCCCTGGATGAGCAGAGTTATTCCGAGGATCAGACCTGGGCGGATTTTATCAGAGAGCAGACCGTTATTTTTTTGCAAAGAGAGATTGCCCTTTCCAACGAGGCGCAGAAAGAAGGGGTCGCGCTTACGGATGAGGAGCAGCGGCTGATCACCACATATCTCAATAATATCCGCAGCAGCGCCAGAGCCGGCGGTCTCTCGCTGAACGCTTATCTGGAGGAAACCTTCGGGGCCGGCGTCACCGTGGGTATTTTGGAGAAGGCGTTTGAGCGCTCCTTCCTGGCGCAAAGCTATACTGAGAAAAAGAGCGGGGAGCGGCAGTATACTCAGGAGGAACTGGATAATTATTACGGAGAACACGCCGATGAGATTGACCTGGTGGATTATCGGACGTTTCAAATTTATCCTCAGCTTCCGGAAGAGGCGGATGAAGAGGCGGATGAAGAGGCGAACGGCGCTGAGGGAACGGATGATCCCGCGGCGGTAGACGAGGCGGCGGCCGAGGCGACCGAAGCCGCGGCGGAAGCTGCCAGGGAAGCTGCTGAGGCGGCGGCTCAGGAAGAGGCCAAAGCCAAGGCCGAAGCCATGCTGGCAGCCATTACCGATGAAGCGTCGTTCAACGCGCAGGCTTACGAATATGCCGAAGAATCGTCCAAAACCTACTATGAGGATCCCGACGCCACTTTGCAGACAGGGGTGGGGCAAATCAGCGTTTCGGGTACGCCTGTGGGAGACTGGCTGTTTGACTCGGAGAGAAAAGCAGACGACAAAACCGTACTGGAAAGCGACGGCGCCTTTCATGTGCTGTATTTTCTCCGGCGGGCCAGAGAGGATTACCGGACAGTGTCGGTCCGGCATATCCTGATTCAGCCTGAGCAGGGGGATGAAGCGGAAGCCACGGACGAGCAGAAAGCGGCTGCTTTAAGTGAGGCGGAAGCCGCTTATGACGAATGGCTGGCGGGGGAGCAGACCGAGGATTCGTTCGCTGCCTTGGTGGAGAAGTATTCGGAGGACGGGGGATCCAGCGCCAACGGCGGATTGTACGAGAACGTCTACAAGGGTCAGATGGTGAAACCATTTGAGGACTGGTGCTTTGATTCCGGCAGAAAACCGGGAGATACGGGCATAGTGGAAACGGATTACGGTTACCATGTTATGTACTATGTGGGCGAAGGAGAGGTCCGATGGGAAACGGTGGTGAAGGAGAGCTTAGAAACTCAGGCATATCAGGAAATGCTGGAGGAAAGCGTGAATCAATACCCAGTGGAGGAAAACAGTTCCGGGATGAAGCTGGTTACTCTGTGAATACGGCGGATCTGCCGCTAAGGATCAAAACCTGGGCGCAGGCCCATATCTGGGCTGTCGGGGGCTGCGCGCTGTTTTTTTGCCTGGCGTTGGCCGGGTATGCTCTGTGGCGCAGGCCGCAGGTTCCTTTGGCGGAAGATTCGTTGATCACCGCGCCGCCGGCCGGGGAGGTGGAGATGGAAAAAATACCGGTCCTTTCAGAGAATGAGTGGCTTCGCGCGGGTGTTCCGGATACCAGCGAGAACAAAATAAGCGTAAAGATCCAGGCCGCAGACGCTTACGACGGTTTATTAATCATGGTGAACGCGAGCCAGCCCTTGCCGGATGGCTTCGTGCCGGCAAACCTGGTGAATATTTCCGAAACGGTTCAAGCCATGCGGATTCCCAATGTGTCCAGCACCAAGAACACCATGACCGTCAGGCAGGAGATCATGGGAGATTTGGCGCGGATGCTGAGTGACGCGGCGCAGCAGGACCTGGGCTGGTTTTATATTGTCAGCGCCTATCGGGATAAGGCGTACCAGGAAGTCCTGTATAACCGCAAGGTCAGCGCGTACGCTTTGGGCGGCATGAGCCAGGAGCAGGCGGAGACCGCCGCCAAAACGGTGGTGGTGTACCCGGGCACCAGCGAGCATCAAACGGGATTGACGTTGGATATTTGCGACAACACCGCTTCCCTGACCCACCGGTACGCCGACACGGAACAGGGGCAGTGGCTGGCCCGCAGCGCCTGGAAATACGGCTTCATCCTGCGCTATCCCGAAGATAAGCGGGATGTTACCGGAATCATATTTGAGCCTTGGCACATCCGTTTTGTGGGCCAGCCTCACGCGGAGATCATGGCCCGGTCCAATTGGGTGCTGGAGGAATATATTCAAACCCTGAGATCCACGGGAGGCATACGGGCGCGTACCGAAAACGGGAAAGTATGGCAGATCAGCTATTATGACGCGGCGCGGGGCGCGGTTCAGGTTCCCCGGGACAAGCCTTGGCAGATGTCCGGGGACGGCCAGGGCGGCGTGATCGTAACCGTCGAAGGCGCGGAACCGTAGGCGCGAGGCGGGGGCCCGCGAGGTGGGTCCGCGCGGCCGACAAAGACGGGCGGCAGAATGCCGCCCGAAACCAGGATCCGTTATACCTTGTTCAGAGGGCGTCCCATCCCGTCATCCTGGGCTTATCCCAGAATCTAGGCGGTCGAATGAAGGGAATGGATTGTGGAGGAAAAATATCAAAATACAGAAACTCTGAAAAGAATACCAGTATATATGATTCGTATGTCCAAACCCCTGATTTTCGTTAACGCAGCATTAGCAGATAACGGATGTTTTTAAGTTGAAACAATAAGTTATGCTTCCGATAAATTTTTTTGTGGAAAAAACTCC
>JAISDM010000290.1 GCA_031264885.1 Peptococcaceae bacterium
GCCGGACTGCGTTGTCGTCAGTCGCCATACCACTGCGGGTATGCCTCCTTCCTCCGCCTTGTCCGACGACGAAATTGCGGCGTGAAACTATCACATCTTATTATTTAACGAATCCTTAATATGAATATTGGACGTTTTTTCGATATAAATCGGCCGGCGTTTGGTCTCCATGTACATCCGGGCCACATATTCCCCCAGAATACCGCTGGACATAATCATGATCCCGCCGATCAAAAGCAACATGATCAAAGTGGACGGATAGCCCTTCACATCCACGCCGTAAGCCACAGACTTAATGAACTCATACAACATCAGCAAAAACGAACTCAAGGAAGCCACCAGGCCCAAGATAGAGGCAAAGCGCAGCGGCACCGTGGTAAAAGCAGTGATCCCTTCCACAGCGTATTTAAACAGCTTCCAAAAAGACCATTTGCTTTCTCCTTCCAGGCGTTCCACATTCTTGAATTCCACCCATTTGGTCTTGAATCCCACCCAGGCAAAAATGCCCTTGGAGAACCGCTGAATCTCCGACAGGGACAGAACGGCCTCCACCATCTGGCGGGTCATGATCCGGTAATCCACCGCGCCGTCCACCATATCCACATCGGTCATGGCGTTGATCAGCCTGTAAAAGCAGCGGGCAAAGAAGCTCCGGATCATAGGCTCCCCTTCCCGGCTGACCCGTCTGGCCGAACAGCTGTCATAGCCTTCCTCAACCGCCTGAATCATGGGCGCCAGCAAAGCGGGCGGGTGCTGCAGATCCGCGTCCATCACCACCGTCAGATCCGAGCGGGAGTTCTTCAAACCGGCGTAAATCCCGGCCTCTTTCCCGAAATTCCTGGAGAAAGAGATATACCGCACGCAAGCATGACGTTCCGCCAAATCCTGAACGATCTTCAACGTATCGTCAGTGCTGCCGTCGTCAACAAAAATAAAACGAAACTCATAGCCGGATATGGATTCCGCCGCTTCGGAAGTCTCCCGAAAAAACCTCTCCAGCACCTGGCCCTCATTACAGCACGGCACCACAAGATCCACAGTTTTCATTCACGCCTCCCGTCCCTATTGTACAATATTTTCTCAAAGGACGCCAGCGCATCCGCAAAAAAAAAGACGCCTAGTCATTCCGGGTTTGACCCGGAATCCAAAAAAAGGGCGGCAGAATGCCGCCCCTACAGATACATCATTCACGTCTCCGTAGGAGCGGCATCCTGCCGCCCGGAACCTATCTCACGCGTTGCCGGCGGCGTCCCTTGCCGCGATCGCTTCCCGAGCCTGCGCCACACGGGCCGGGGTCACTTTAAAGAAGAAGAACATAGCGAGCCATCCGAGGATGGGAATGACGCATGTCACCAGGGAGAACGCGTTGATAAAGCCCATCTTGATCCCTTCCGTTATGGGCTTTGTGGGATCGTACCCCATGGAAACAAACAAAGTGGAAAGCACAATGCCGTTGATGATGCCCGCGACCCGCGGCGCGTACTGCGCCAGCGCCAGGAATATGCCGATGGGGTTCTTGCCCATTTTGGCTTCGGCAATGACAGCGATATCATAATACAGCGCGGTCTCCGGCGGCTGTGTAATCCACATGAAGAACGTCATAATCGCGACCAATACGATAAAAATAAATACGTTGCCCACAAAGAACCGGGTTAGAAACACAAACCCCGCGATGGGCAGATATGTAATATACAGCACATAACGCTTGTCCGGGATCACCTTCATCATCCAGCGGGAAAAATACGCGCCCAATGTGCCCACAATGCCCACCACCAGATTGTATATGGCCATCATACCCAACTGGGCGCCGTCCTCAACCACATAGGTGAACATATAAATAACCAGCGACGGCATCAGGAAGGATCCCAAGCTGCTGGTAATATCGGCGATCATCAGAGGAACGATTTCCGGCGTAATGCGAACCGCCGTCACCATATCCTTGATCGTCAGCCGCTCCTCGCTGATCTTGACCGAAGCGGCGCCGTTGCCCTCGTAACCTTTGGACAATCTGAAAATAACCAAATAACAGCAAAATAAAAAGAGCGTGAACGCAATATGCAGCACAAGATACGAACTGTTGCCCAAGGTCGCGATCGCGGCCATGATAATGACCGGCGCGATATAACCGCCGAACATCCGTCCCAGGCTGGCGTAGATCATGCGGTTGGACGTCAGCGCGTTCGCTTCCTCGTCATAGGCGCACATAGAGGGTATCAGCGAGACATTGGCCGTCACCATCGTCGTATAAACCAAGCCGCCGATCATTCCGGTAAAACAAATAATCAGCGCCGTAACCGTCGGATGACCCCAGCTAATGAAGGAAAACGGGCTTAACAACAAGAAAATAAGCGGGAAGACCAAAACGAAACTCCGCAGCTTGCCCCATTTCATAGGCTTGGTTCCGTCAATGATCATGCCCGCCACCGGAGTCAGGACAAAACTGGCGACGCTGCCCAGCATCGTGGTTACGGCCAAAAGCGCCGGTGGCACCAAAACGATGTCCGTCAGGAAAAATACCCCGTACATCATACCCATCATCGTTCCGATGCTTTCACCGAATTCACCGATGCCCCAGAATGTCCGCATAGTTTTGGTTATATGCCTTTTCTCTCCCGTCGCTTTCGCAACTTCCGCAACTTCCGCCATACAGATTCCTCCTTGTCTTTTTCTGAGCGTCTCGAGTCCCGTTCCATCAATCAGGCATTGCATCCATTACATTCCTTCCCCATGAATCCGAAGCACACATCGATTAACGTATCCTGTCCACGGGACTCACCTCCATTCTAAATAAGCCACAGAGCGAATCACAATTCAAAAGAAATCCAATTTTCTGAAAAATTCGGTCCTAAGTATTTGCATCCATTTCCAGCAAGGTATAGGTTTCTGGAAAGCGGTTTTTAGACGATTTTGACACGCCG
>JAISDM010000027.1 GCA_031264885.1 Peptococcaceae bacterium
AAATCGCCGTCAATGTCCAGAACGCCTTTCAGACAGTCAAACTGCATAGGCGGGCGCACACAAGCCGTCTTCTCATGGCTGCGCGACAGTATGTCGATGCCCGCAACAACCTGCATAAGGTAAACGTTCACGGCGGTTTCCATATCAATACCGCAGCGGCTGAATATGGGCTTTGCCCTTTCCGCCAGTTCACTGTTTACCATTAACGGAATAGTATTCATTAAAACCTCCGATCCCAGCGTCCCTTTTTAAATGAACTAACGCTGCTTTACTCACGGCCGGCCACGCTTTTTATTCTGATTATAGCATATTCGGCATCACGCGTCCTGTCAAATCTTAATATGCCTGCAATTCGTAGTTTAGATCGGCATCCGGTGGAGGAGGAGGATGACGGCCGATTAGGCGGAGCGTTTTAGAATTTCTAGGCGAAATTTGCGTCCGCAAAAGCCACTGTCTGAGCAGAGCGAGTTTGGCTTTTGCAGCAAATTGAGCCGTAGAAATTCAAAACGCGGAGCCGTAAGATCGGCATCCTCCCCCTCCACCGGGTATTTGCGCTGGACTGACGCCTTAAATCTTAATATGCAGCTCCTTCAGCTGCCTGGCGGAAACCTCCCCCGGCGCCCGGCTCATGAGGCAGGCCGCGCTCTGAGTCTTGGGGAAGGCGATCACGTCCCGGATGGTGTCCCTGCCGGCCATGAGCATGACCAGCCGGTCCAGTCCGAAGGCGATGCCCCCGTGGGGCGGCGCCCCATACTCGAACGCCTCCAGCAGGTAGCCGAACTTCGCCTGGGCCTCCTCCTCCGTGAGCCCCAGCGCCTTAAACATCCGCTCCTGCACCTCCCGGCTGTGGATACGAATGCTGCCGCCGCCGATCTCGGTCCCGTTCAGCACCATATCATAAGCCTGAGCCTTCACCTTGCCCGGATCCGTTTCCAACAGAGGCAAATCCTCATCCTTGGGCGCGGTAAACGGATGGTGCATGGCCGCGTAGCGTTTTTCCTCCGGATCATACTCAAGCAGCGGGAAGTCCACCACCCACAGGAAATTGTAGGCCGACTCATCGATGAGCTCCAGCCGCCTGCCCAATTCCAGACGCAAATGCCCCAGAGCGGCGGCGGCGACCTCCGGCGTGTCCGCCACGAAGAACAGAATGTCTCCCGTCTGGCCGTCCATCTTGCGCACGATGGCGTTCAGCGCGTCTTCCGTAAAAAACTTGGCGATGGGCGACTTGATCCCATCCGCCGTCAGCGTCAGATACGCCAGGCCCTTGGCGCCATAAACCGCGGCCAGCTTGGTCAAATCGTCGATTTCCTTCCGGGAGTAGCCCGCGCAGCCCTTGGCGTTGAGCCCCTTCACCCGGCCGCCGTTTGCTAACGCCTGTGTGAACACCTTAAAATCGCTGTCCTTGACCAAGTCGGCCAGATCCACCAATTCCAGCCCGAACCGGGTGTCCGGCTTGTCCGCCCCATACCGCTCCATGGCCTCACCGTATGTCATCCGCGCCATAGGCAGCGGCACGTCCACATCCAGCGCCTGCTTAAAGACCCTAGCGATCATGACCTCGATGATATCCATCACATCCTCCTGGGCGACGAAAGACATCTCCGCGTCCACCTGCGTAAACTCAGGCTGGCGGTCCGCCCGGAGGTCTTCGTCCCGGAAACAGCGGGCGATCTGGAAATAGCGGTCGAATCCCGAAGTCATCAAGATTTGCTTGTAAATCTGGGGTGACTGAGGCAGCGCGTAGAAAGAGCCCGGGTGCAGCCGGCTGGGAACCAGGAAGTCCCGCGCCCCCTCCGGCGTACTGTTGATCAGCATGGGCGTCTCTATTTCCAAAAATTGGTTCTCCGAGAGATACGTCCGGATGATTTGCGCCACCCGATGCCTGAGAATCAGCGTCCGCTGCATTTCCGGCCGCCTCAGATCCAGGTAACGGTATTTCAGGCGGATGTTCTCATCCACATCCACCTGATCCAGTATATAAAAAGGCGGCGTTTTTGCCGTGTTTAGAATCCGCAGCTCCGAAGCCAGCACCTCCACAGCGCCGGTTTTTAGATTCTCATTGACCGTGCCCTCCGGCCTGGGACGCACCGTCCCCTTCACCGCCAGCACATATTCGCCGCGGATGGTCTCCGCCTTCCCAAACTGCTCGCCGCCGATCTCGGGATTGAACACCACCTGCACCAGACCCTCCCGATCCCGCAAATCCACAAAAATAACGCCGCCGTGATCCCTGCGCCGGTGCGTCCACCCCATCAGAACCAGTTCCTGCCCCACATGAGCCGCCCTCACCTCTCCGCAGTAACAGCTCCGTTTCATTCCCAGAATTCCCTCGCTCACTTCTCTGCCGCCCCTTTCACTTCTTCCAGCCGGCCCAGCGCCGCCTCCACAGACAGCGTCTCCTGCGCGCTCTCGTCCATACGCCGGTAAACGATCTCGCCCCGGCTCAGCTCATCCTCGCCCAAAATCAAAACCACCTTCGCCCCCAGCCGGTCCGCGGCCTTCATCTGGGACTTCAGCCCCTTGGCCTGATAATCCCGCTCCGCCGCCAGACCCATCCCCCGCAGCTCCTGAATCAGCGCGGAAGCCTCATATGCCGCCCGGAGCCCCAGCGCCGCCACAAACACATCACAGCCGCCGGCAGGCTGAACGAAGAGATTCTGCGCTTCCATAATCAAAATCAAACGCTCCAGCCCCAGGGCAAAACCCATTCCCGGAGTCTCCGGCCCGCCGAGGTCCTTAATCAAGTGATCGTAGCGGCCCCCGCCGCACACAGAACTCTGAGCCCCGAGATCCGCGGTTTCGATCTCAAAAGCGGTTCGGGTATAATAGTCCAATCCCCGCACCAGGCTGGGATCCAGCTCATAAGGCGCCCCCATCCGGTCCAAATGATTCCGTACCTCTTGGAAATGGGAAGCGCAGTCCTCACAAAGCGACTCCCCCACAGCGGGCGCCCCCTGAGTCAGCGCCCGGCAGGCGTCGTTCTTGCAGTCCAGAATCCGCATGGGGTTTCGCTCAAAACGGTTCCGGCAAGTCTCGCACAATTCTCCCAATACCGGCCGCAAAAAAGCCCTGAGCTTCTCCCTGTACGCGCCGCGGCATTGGGGACAGCCCACGCTGTTCAGCCGGATCTTCAAATTCCTCAGGCCCAGCCTGCGGCAAATATCATAGGCCAGCGCCACCGTTTCGGCGTCCACAGCCGGATCCGTCAAACCGAGATTCTCCACGCCGAATTGATGGAACTCCCGGTACCGCCCCGCCTGAGGCCGGTCGTACCGAAACATGGAACCCATATAATACAGCTTGACAGGCTTGGGCCACGACGTCAGCTTATGCTCCAGATACGCCCTGGCCGCCCCCGCCGTGCCTTCCGGGCGCAAGGTCAGCGACTTCTTCCCCCCCCGATCCATGAAGGTGTACATCTCCTTCTCCACCACGTCGGTGGCGTCCCCGATGCCCCTTTGGAACAGCTCCGTATGCTCAAAGACCGGCAGCCGAATCTCAGAATATCCGTATAAAGCCGCCGTCTCATTCAAAACCGTCTCCACGCGGCGCCATTTCCACACCTCTTCCGGCAGTATGTCGCTGGTCCCGCGAGGCCGCGTAGTCAGCACATTCATCCCCTCCTTGCGTTCAACCGCGGATCTGTCATTCTCCGGGACAGGCTCGGAATGACAGAAGACAAGCCCTGCCGCGTCCGCGCGTTGCCTTATCTTATACAATCTCGCGGAGCTTGTCAACTTTCTTGCGCAAAATATCATCCAGACGTTCCAGGTACACCAGAATATCCTTAGGATTATACGAATACTCCAGCGTCCGCTCCCCGGGCCTGACCCATTTGCTGGACGCCCCCACGCCGAAGCCCAGCACAGTCTGCCGTTCCTCCATCATCTGAATGTTATACAGACACGCGCTTCCCGCCAACGTATAGCCGACATTTTCCCTCTGATTCAAAATGTCCTTTTGACGGTACAAATAATAAGGCCGGTATCCCCGTTCCTTCAAAAAAATCCCGGCGCCGTCGAAGATGTCCGTCCGCAGGGAAATGGATTCCGCCCGCTCCTTAAAGGCGCTGGCCCTTTTGATGGCCAAGGCGTGCAGCGTGATGTTTTCCGGGCAAAAATCCGCCAATTGTTCCAGAGACTGCCGGATCTCCTCCGGCCCCTCCCCCGGCAGACCCATGATCAAATCCGAGTTGATCCTCCGGAATCCGCAGAGCCGGGCCTCGCCGAAGGCTTTTGCCATAGATTCCAGCCCCCCCGGCCTTCCCACGGCCTCCAGCGTTCGGGCGTGCATGGTCTGGGGATTGATGCACAGCCGGTTGGCGCCGCCCTGAATCAAAATCCGCAGCTTGCTCCGAACCAGCGTCTCCGTCCGGCCCCCCTCCACCGTCCATTCCGGATCCGCCTCCAGAGGCAGCGCCCGCCGGATATCCTCCATCAACTCCCCCAGCGCGGCCTCATCCAGCACCGTAGGCGTCCCGCCGCCGATGTAGACGGTTTGAATCCGGACACCCAGCGCCTTCAGCTCCCCGCCCATGACCCCCAGTTCCCGGCGCAGCGCCCGCATATAGTCCGGCAGATATTTCCCCCACTGCTTCAGTGAGAATCCCGGAAAGGAGCAATAATGGCACCGGGTGGGACAGAAAGGAATCCCCACATAGACGCTGAAACAGCGCCCAGCCTCTTCCCCGGTCAAAAAAAAAGGACGCTGATACTCCGCCACAGACATCAGCTGATCGGCGGCGGACGCCTTCAAACCATAATCCCGGGTCAAAAAATCCCGGATCTCATCCTCGGCAAAGCCCTGATCCATCAGCCGGTGCGCCACCTTCGCGGGCCGAACCCCCGTCAGCACCCCCCAGGGATTCGGAGGCATCCCCCGCTCCCGCGTCAGAAGCCGGTGCAGCGCCAGCCGCTTCACCCGCCGGAGACGGTTCTCGGCTTCCTCCGGGAACGGTCGGACCTCAATCGGCTGCCGAACCCCCAGCGTCCGCCCCTCTTCCCGCCACAGAAGCTCCACCCAATCCGGAGACTGCCGCAGCGTAACCCAAACGTCCGGATCCGCTGAACTCTCCGCATCCGCCGCGCCCGCCGGGACGATTTCCTCCGCCGCGTCCGCCAGTCTCCCCGCATCCGCCGCGCCCGCCGGGTTTCCCCGGAGTTCCGCCCGAGTCCCCGTTCCTCCGCGAACGCCGGCGCCCCAGTCCCCGCATACATCCGCCGCTTCGCGTTTTTCCCCGGCCGCCTCCGACACCGACACCCACGGAAAATAGCTCCGGAGCAAATCAAACAATATCCGCCCGTCCCCCGGCCTATTCGATTGTACCGCGACACGACTGATTTTCATACCTGTTCCTTATATCACTCCGCGCGGACGAAGGGGTTGCCCCATTTCTCCGCGCCGACGGTCGTGGCGTCGCCATGCCCCGGAAACACCGGCGTGGCGTCGTCCAGGCAGTACAGCTTATTCTGGATGGACGCCTTCAGCGCCTCGAAGGAGCCGCCCATGAAATCCGTGCGGCCGACGCTCCCCTGGAACAGGGTGTCCCCGCAGAAACACACGCCCTCGCCCACCAGGCAGACGCCGCCCGGGGAATGTCCGGGGGTGTGCAGCACCGTGAACCTGGCCTTGCCGATCTCCAGGACCTGCCCTTCCTCCAGAGTCATGTCCGCGACGATCTCCCTCTGCCGCGCCGAGTGTTTGCGCATGTGCATCTCCCGGAACTCCTCCAGCAAGGGCGCGTCCAGCCGGTGCAGCAGCAGCGGGGCGCCCGTCGCCTCCTTGACCTCCATATCCGCCCCCACATGATCCATATGAGCGTGGGTGTTGACGATGTATTTCACATTCAGCCCGTTTTCCCGGACGGCTTCCAGGATCCTCTCCCCGTCAAATCCCGGATCCACCACCATAGCGTCCTTGGTGTCCTCGTCATAAACCAGGTAACAATTGGTCTGGATCGGGCCGACCACCATCACCAGTATCTTCATCCGATTTCCCCTCCGTCCTCCGATTCCTCCGCCGAATGCCGCCTGCGAACCACCCGCTGCACACCGTCCACACCCTTGACCCGCATGATCCGGCCGATGATATAATTCAAATGATCCAGACTCTTGATCTCAATCTTCATATTGGCCATAGCCATGCCGTTTTTCGTGCCGCGGGCGTTGATGGCGTGAATGGGCACCTTCAAATCCGCCACCGCCGTCATAATATCCGAGGCGATGCGCGCCCGGTCCTTTGAATAGATCTCCAGCTCCACCTCATAGGCGCCCTCAATGCCGGAGTCCCAGGCCACGTCCACAATCCGGGCCCCTTCCTCCTGAGTGTGATAGCAGGCGTTGGGGCAGTCCGTCCGATGGATCGAAACCCCCCTCCCCCGGGTGATATAGCCGATGATGGGATCCCCCGGCAGGGGATTGCAGCAATGGGACAGACGGATCAGCACATCATCGACCCCACGCACCCGAATCCCCTTGGAAGCCTTCCCATAGGGCGCGGTCCTCTGGTTTCTTTCCAGGAGGAAGGCTTCCAGAGAGATCTGCTTCATATTCAGCAGCGCCTCTTTGTACACATCCTCCTTCACACGGGTCATCACCATATTCAGGTTTTGATCGCCGTTGCCCAGAGCCATCAGCAAGTCGTCCGTACCCACGAAGTTGAAGCGTTTGGCCAGATCCAGCAGCCGGTCGGTTTTGTCCCCTTTCTCCGGTTTAAACAGCTCCGCCGGATCCAGATTGAGTTTCCGGATCTCCCGTTCCAGCAGTTCCCGGCCTTTCTGGATATTTTCCTCTTTCTTCTCCTTCTTGAACCACTGGCGGATCTTCGCTCGGGCCTGAGAGGTCTTGACCACACTCAGCCAATCCGCCTTGGGCCCGTCGGCCCGCCTGGTGGTCATAATCTCCACGATGTCCCCGTTGGTCAGCTGATGATCCAGCGAGCCGATTTTTCCGTTGATTTTGCACCCGACACACCGGTGCCCGATGTCCGAGTGGATCCGATAGGCAAAGTCGATGGGCACAGATCCCGCCGGCAGCTCAATGACATCCCCCTGGGGCGTGAACACAAACACGATATCCTCAAACATGTCCAGTTTCAGCGTTTCGATAAATTCCTCGCTGTCCTGCACGTCCGACTGCCATTCCAGGGTCTGCCGGATCCAGCTCAGGCGCTCGTCATAACTCGCGGCGTCTTTGCCGCCGCCGCCGCTTCCTTCCTTGTATTTCCAGTGAGCGGCGACCCCGTATTCCGCGGTCCGGTGCATCTCCACCGTCCGGATCTGGATCTCGAAGGGCTCCCCTTCCGGCCCCATCACGGTGGTATGAACCGACTGATACATATTGTTCTTGGGCATGGCGATAAAATCCTTGAACCTGCCCGGTATCGGCTTCCAGAGCGCGTGAACGGCGCCCAATATGGCGTAACAATCCTGGATGGTGTCCGTGATGGCCCGCACCGCCACCAAATCATAGATCTCGTGTACATCCTTGTCCTGAGCGATCATCTTCCGGTAGATGCTGTAATAATGCTTGGGGCGGCCCTTGATGTCCGCGTGGATCCCCGATTCCGTCAGCGCCTCGCCGATGATCTCTATGACCCTCTGTATATACCGGTCCCGCTGGAAGCGCAGCAAGGCGATCTGCTCCGCGATGTATTTATACTTCTCCGGCTCCAGATATTTTAAGGACAGATCCTCCAGTTCGTTTTTCAGTGAAAACATCCCCAAACGGTGGGCCAAAGGCGCGTAGATCTCCAGGGTTTCCTTTGAAATCTCCTTCTGCTTCTCGGGGGAATGGGAATCCAAAGTCCGCATATTGTGCAGCCGGTCGGCCAGTTTGATGATCAGAACCCGGATGTCCTTGGCGATGGCCACAAACATCTTGCGGAAGCTCTCCATCTGACGCTCCTGCTTGGATCGGAACTCCAGCTTCTGCAGCTTGGTCACCCCGTCCACCAGCAGCGCCACCTCGGCGCCGAAGGCCGCCTCCACCTCTTCCCGGGTCACGGCGGTATCCTCCAGGACGTCGTGCAGGAGGGCGCCCATAATCGTGGCCGAATCCATCCCCAGATTGGAAAGGATGACGGCCGTATTCAAAGGATGCGTAATATAAGGGCGGCCGGACTTTCTCAGTTGACCCTGATGCGCCCGGTCCGCGAAGTCAAAAGCCCGCATAATGCGTCCTTCGTTTTTGGACTTGGGATATCTGTCCAACAATTCATTCAGCTGCATTTTTTCCTCGCCGGACAATCGCTCAATCCCCATTCCGGTCGCCTCCTATCTCGTCTGCCCGGGAAGAATGGGGCGGTTAAAACCGCTCAGTATCTCCTCCGGGCTGCCGTTCATAATATACTCCGCGAATTCCTCGAAATTCTCCCGTTCCCCCTGTCCTTCCGCGAACCGGACCGAGTCCGCCAAATCCAACTTCGACGGCGGAGGCGGCGCTATATGTATATACCGCCTGTTCCCCGCATATTCCAGCCGAACTAGCTTCATTTCTTCCAATATGGCCAAACAGGCCGAAACCGTCTCTTCCATGACGGAACCGCCCTCCGGCCGCATCTTGCCGGCCAATTCGGCGTCGGTCGCCTGGACTGTCTTCCGGTTTTTCCCAAGCGTCTTCAGCATGAGATAAAACCTCGCCAAAATCTCCCGGTCGGGGGCCTTCTGTCCCAGAATCATCCGGTTCAGTGCCATGTCGTCTTTGTTAAACAGCAGGTGGATCCAGGCGTCTTCCTGATTCCGGCCCGCCCGCCCCGACAGCTGATTGAATTCCGCCCTGGAAAAACACATGTGATACAAAATCACATGCCGGATATCCGGGATATCCACCCCTTCCCCGAAGGCGCTGGTAGAGACCATGACCCGCAGCTCCGTGTCCCGGAACCTGTTCTCCAGCCCCCGGCGGCTCTCCGAATCCAGCCCCCCGTGATAAAACCCGATCTCCCCCTCCATAAAGGGCAAGTAGCCCTTGAGCGCCTCAGCCAACTCAGTGGACTGCCTCCGGCTGTTTACATAAACCACCGTTTTTTCCCGCCGGCCGGCGATTTTCATCAAGTAAGCCAGCTTATCCTTCTCCCTGCGGCCATCGGTCAGCCGCAGATTCTCCCGGATATGAGCCTCCAAAACCCATTCCTGAATCTGAAAAGCCTGGCTGATCTGCCCGGCCGTTTCATCATCGGCGGTGGCTGTGGCGGCCAGAACCAGGGGCCGGCCCAGTTTCTCCCAGACCTCCGGCAGCTGCTGATAGCCCTTTCTGTCGCCCTGGCGTATATGATGCGCCTCGTCCGCCACCAGAAGCCCGATCCGTTCCCCCGCCGCTGTGAACCTGTCCCGGTGAAAACTTATGAACTCCGGCGTGGTCAGGACGATGTCCAGCTTTCCCTGCCCGTACAATTGAAAGAAGCGATTCCGCTCCGGAGCGTCCATGGAGCCGTTGACGGCCTGAACCGCTATGCCCAGCGCCTCAAACTGCCGCCGCATCCGTTGGTATTGATCGTTGACCAGGGAGCGCAGGGGATAGATGAGAATGCTGATCTTGCCCCGCGCGGCCAACTCCGCCGCCATGGTCTGGAACACGGCGGTCTTGCCCCGGCCCGTTCCCATGACCAGGAGCGTGTTCCGCCCGCTTTCCAGGGCGGTCAGCGCCTCCTGCTGCTTCAAATGATAATCCCGGTCCCCCAGAATCGCCCCGCGGATCATTTCCCGCCGTTCCGCCGCGTCCGCCTGCCGCAGCCGGGCCTCCGCCTGTCCATCCGCCGGTGCCGCGAACGCGCCGTCCGCTCCCCGGCCTCCGGTCTCTCCCCGGTGTTCCGGCCGCGCTTCCGCCGGGGCCGCTCCCCCGCCGGATCCGCCGCCCGTATCCCAGCTTCCGGCTTCTCCCCGGCGTTCCCGTACCTCCGCCGGTCCGCCGGCTCCGCCTGTCTCCCGGTACTCGGTCTCTCCCCGGCGTCCCGGCGTCTCCGCCGGGGTCGCCCGCCGCATCCGCTCTTCCTCCGGCGTTCCCGCCGCGTCCGCTCCCCCGCCGGAAGCCCAAGGGTCGTCCGGCATATTCCAGGCTTTGACGTCCCGCACATTCATCTGGATCGCGGTCCGACCGTTCCAATGGTTGAGTTCAGGCGTAAACAGTACGTTTAATAAGGCCCACCCTCTGATCTCTTCCAGCCTGGACCCCATTTGAAAAGCGACAGCGTCCATCTGTCTGTTCTTCTGAGCGAACCGGATCTTTAAATGCGCCTGATCCGCCCCCACCGTCCGGCACTCCAGAAGCCTCAGCGAGCGCGCGATCAAGCTGGGCGGCGGGTTGCCCTGACCGAAAGGCGCCATCAACCCGATCTGTTCCATAGCGCGGCCGTCCAGCTCTTCCATGGACACCTCCGCGTCCGAGAGCAGCACCGGAACCCTGTCCCGGGGCTCCGTACACAGGCGGGCGTACCGGTTCAGCCGTTCCTCAAGCTCCTCCAGACGGTCCGCCCTGACCGTCACGCCCACCGCCGCCTCATGGCCGCCATACCCTTCCAGACAATCCTCCGCGCTCCGCAGCGCCTCATACAGGTTCAGCCCCGCGGCGCTCCTGCCGGAACCCTTGCCGATCCCGTTTTCCATCCGGATCAGCAGCGCCGGTTTATAGAAACGCTCCGCCACTTTGGAAGCGACAATGCCCAAGACGCCGGAGTGCCAGGTTTCCGAAGAAAGCACCAAAAAATCCTTCCCGCGAACCTCCGGATTTTCATCCAAATCTTGGATGATCTCATTAAAAATAGCCAGCTCCACTTCCTGCCGGAGCTGATTTTCGCGGTTCAATCCCGCCGCCAGAGCCTCCGCCTGCGCCTCGTCCGCGCACAGCATCAGCTCCACGCCGGTTTTCGCGTGACTCATCCTGCCGCAGGCGTTCAGCCGGGGCGCCAAAGCAAAGCTGATCTGCGCCGCGGATATCTCCTGGCCCAGCAGCCGGGATTCCTTCAGCAATCCCCGCAGTCCCGGCCGGCCCCCCTCCGAGATCACCTTCAAGCCGGCTTTTACCAGAATCCGGTTCTCGCCCAACAGCGGCACACTGTCCGCCACCGTGCCCAGCGCCACCAGATCCAGACAGTTTCTCAGAGCGCCTTCCGTCAGACCGCCCCCCGTGTTTCCCGATGAAAGCTCCGCGGTCAAAGCCTGAACCAATTTAAAGGCGACCCCCACCCCGGCCAGATCCCGGGCGCCGCTCTGGCCCGAACCCAGCTTAGGGTTCACCAGCGCCGCCGTCTCCGGCAATTCGGCGGGCGGCTGATGATGATCCGTCACCACCAGATCCAGCCCCAGCTCCGCCGCGAACCGCGCCTCCTTCACCGCCGAAACGCCGCAGTCCACAGTGACCGCCAGAGACGCGCCCCAATCCCTGATCCCGCGCAAAGCCTCACAGTTTAACCCATAGCCCTCGCTCCGGCGGTCCGGGATATAGTACCGCGCGTCCGCGCCCAGAGACCGGAGGCTTTCCATCATCAGCGCCGTGGCCGTAATCCCGTCCGCGTCATAATCCCCGTAAATCACAATCAGGGCCTTTTTTTCAATGGCGTCCAGAATCTTTCGCGCGGCTTTTTTCATATCCGGAAGATCAAAAGGATCCGTCAAATCCTCCCAATGATTATGATACAGGAAACGGTCGGCCTCTTCCCCGGTTTGAAATCCCCTGGCCCGCAAAATCCGGGACAGCAGAGGGTGCGTCTCCCCCAAACCGGAATCCGCCCCTTGAAGCTCCTTCAGCTTCCAGACATAATCAGTTTCCATGTTGACTCTCCCGTTTCAGTCTCTGCGTTCCCGCGGCCCGGCTAAATTCCCGCGAATATGCCGGAAACATCCACCTGTATTTCCATATCCTCTGCGCCCCTGATTTTTATAGAATCGCTCAAATTGTATTCCGCAAACGAATAAGCGATATTGTTCTCCAGGAAACAGAAGAACAAAACGGTTTTGTTTTCTATATCCACCGCCAAATAGTAAGGAACCTTGTACTTCTGATACAGGTTCATTTTATAGACCAAATCTCTCTTAATAGACGAAATGGAAGAATTCGAAATGATTTCAGCGATGATGAACGGAATGCCTTCAACCGCTCTCTCTTTGATGATGGACGGATCACACACCACTTGAATATCCGGTATCAAAAAATTCGAACGCTGCGCGTCCAGTACCAAATTCGTCTGTATAAAGGTCTCGCACACTTTCATTTTGCCGCTGAACTCAAACGCTATATTGCGCAATACCCTTTGATGACTGATCGAAGGCGCGTCCATCCTAATGATGATTGAGTCCAAAACCTCCGTCTTGGGCCATTCAGGTAAGCCGAACCATTCTTCCTTAGTGACAATACGCTCACTCGCTAATTGCATATTATCCGCTCCCCCATCCGATTTACGCTCGAAGGGCATTCCTATACCGTAGGGGCGGCATTCTGCCGCCCGGGACCGTCCGAAAAAACGTTCATCCCGTCATTCCGGGTTAGGACACGGGCTCAATCTTATGACAGTTTTCGGACGGTCTGGCCCGAGATCCGGTTCCTTGCGCTAAGCTCAGTCTCTGCGTTCCCGCGGCCGCAGATCGTACCACAGCGGGCCGGCGACCACCAGCGTGGAGTAAAAACCGGCAAAATTTCCGATCAGCAGCGCGATCGCGAATACCCGCGTCGTCTCCCCCCCGAAGAAGATCAGAGCCAGCAGAACAAACATCACCACCAAAGACATATTGACGGACCGGCCCACAGTCTGGCTGATGCTGTTATTGATGACGGTTTTCAGATCATCCCTGCGGCGGCCTTTCAGATTCTCGCGGACACGGTCAAAAATAACGATGGTGTCATTAATGGAATAACCGATGATGGTCAATACGGCGGCAATAAAATACGATTCCACCTCCCATTGGAAAATCGAAAAGAATCCCAGCATCACCAGGGAATCGTGAACCAATGTCAGAATAGCCGCCAGCGCCATCTTAAGCTGGAACCGTATCGAAACATACACAATGATCATCGCGAAAACCAGAACCAGCGCCCAAATAGCGGCGCGGGTCAGCTCCGCCCCAATGACGGGGCCCACAGTCTCCACCCGCCGCAGATCGAAATCCCCCAGACTCTCACGGACGCCGTCCAATACCTGAGTCTGTCTCTCCTGATCCAGTTCCACAGACTTAATGGTGAAACTCAAATCATCCCCCAAGTTGATATTGCTTCTCTCCAGATCAAAAGCGCCCAGCGCCTCCCGCAATTGCTCCTGGGTCACAGAAGTGTCGTCCATGCGCAGCTGCATCAACGTGCCGCTCTGGAAATCAATCCCCAGATTCAGTCCGCGGAATACCAGAGACCCAAGCCCCGCCAGCAGCACCACGCCCGATATCAAATACCAAATTTTTCGCTTGCCCACAAAATCCATTGCCATCTCTCCTTATTACGCGCCGTAAAAGCCCGGATTGGTGATTAGCTTGGAATCCACCAGGTTCTTGAGCACAAACTGGGTAAAAATCACAGCCGTAAACATGCTCACCACAATTCCAAGGCTCAGCGTGACCGCGAATCCCCGGATCGTCCCAGTGCCCAGCCAGAATAAAACGCCTGCGGCGATCAACGTGGTTATGTTCGAATCAATAATGGCGGTCAACGCTCTCGAAAAACCGGCCGCGACAGAAGCGTGCAAGCTTTTCCCGTTTCTCAGTTCCTCTTTTAAACGCTCGTAAACCAAAATATTCGCGTCGATACACATGCCTATGGACAAAACCAGCCCCGCGATGCCCGGCAAGGTCAGCGTGGCGCGGATCAGCACCATGAGCCACAGCAGAAGCACCGTATACAGAATCAAAGACACACTGGCCACCACCCCGGGAAGCCGGTAATAAACGATCATAAAAATTATAATGGCGCCAAGCCCGACCAGACCCGCGAATTTGCTTTTTTCAATAGAATCCGCGCCTAATGTGGGCCCGATGGTTCTTTTTTCCACGATCTCAACCGGCACAGGCAGCGCCCCGGAACGCAGAAGCAGCGCCAGAGTCCGCGCTTCCTCCAGAGACTGGGAGCCGGTGATCACCGCGTTCCCCGTGGTAATGGCCTCGTTCACATATGGATTGGAGATGATTTCATCATCCAGCACAATGGCGATGTTCCGGCTGTAGTCCCCCTGAGCGACGGCGCTCTGTCCCACATTGGCGAACTCCGTGGTCAGCCGCGTGGTCACCTCCGAAAACCTGCGCTGGCCTTCCGCGTCGAATTCCAATTGAACCACATAGGAATTGTCGGAAGGATTCTTAGCCTCCGTGGCGTTCTTCAAATTCGCGCCGTCCAGCACCACCGACCCGTCCGAAGTCTGAAACTCCAGCTTAGCGGTTTTGCCGATGATCTCTATGGCCTCCTCGGGATCCTGAATCCCCGGAAGCTCTATGAGTACGCGGCTGCTTCCCTCTTTCTGAATGGTGGGCTCCGTCACACCCAGCTGATTGATGCGGGTCTCCATGATTTCAATGACCTGATCGATCTGATCGGACGTCACACTGCCCTCCGCCTCCAAACGCACCTGGACGCCGCCCTTTAGATCCAATCCCAAAGTAATAAAATCGCCTAAAAAAACCAGGGACGCCCACGCGCCTGCCGCCACCGCCAAAACCACCGCAAAAACGGCAATGGCCTTATCCCATCTCATGCCAGTCTACGCCCTCCTTTTTTATACTTTCATCATTATATGTCCCCAAGCCTGAACTGTCAAATCTAAATCAAAAGAGGATTCCCCTCCCGCAGGGACGGCATCCTGCCGCCCGGAAAGGCGCCCCATCCCGTCATTCCGGGCTTGTCCCGGAATCCATGTCTTTTATTCCCCTCCACGAATG
>JAISDM010000013.1 GCA_031264885.1 Peptococcaceae bacterium
AGAATGTGGGATGTGGATACGGCTTATTCGGATCTGGTGGAAAGAAGCGTTACCAGAACGGTGTATCTGAGTTCAGCGCAGGAAGCCTTTGAGCAGTCTTCGGTGTATATGCGGGATTATCTGATGTCTATTTATACGGAAAGAAAAGGCGAATATGAACAAAATGTGCTGGACGCTCTGGATGAACTGGTGCAGTATGAGAAGCAGGCGGAGGTCCTGATGCTGGTCGCGGAGCATCAGGCGACCATGGAGGATATCATGGACGCGACGAATGAGTTTGTGGCAATGCGTAAAGAAGTCATGGCTATGGAGCGGGCCGGACGCCATGAGGAAGCCATCGCGGCTATGTATGAGAACGCCTCCGGGGCGGGATCGAGGCTGCGGGAGACGCTGGATAATTTTACATATGAGCAGATCGAATGGTCAACGGCGCAGAGCGCGGAGCAGACGGAGGTCGTCAACAGAACCACGATAGAAATGTTTATCATTATTGTGGCCGGCGCCGTACTCAGCATCTTGATGGGTCTGGCCATTACCGGTTCGGTGACCAAGCCCATCAAATCCGCCTGTGACGTTTCGGCGCTTCTGGCGGGAGGCGATCTGACCGTTGAGATCAATGAGAAGATGCTGGCGGCGAAGGACGAGACGGGGGCGCTGCTGCGGTCTGTCAAGTCCATCAAGGACAGCCTGAACGATACGGTGTCGCTGATCGGGCAATCCGGGATGCAGCTGAACGCCTTGGTGAGCGAGAACGCCGTCGCCCT
Organism: Peptococcaceae bacterium; assembly: GCA_031264885.1. Taxonomy (GTDB): domain Bacteria; phylum Bacillota; class Peptococcia; order DRI-13; family UBA5745; genus JAISDM01. The sequence goes on from JAISDM010000013.1 coordinate 765, forward strand.
GGGAACGCTGAACGAGAGTCTGCAGGAGACCGCGGCCGCCGCCGAGGAGCTGTCCGCGGGGATGGAAGAAACCGCCGCGTCCGCGGCGGAGATGGACGCCACTTCCCAGGAGATCGAACGGGCCATTCAAGTGGTCGCCACGAAGGCTCAGGAAGGCGCCACCATGGCCGGGGAGATTTCCGACCGGGCGAATAAGCTCAAGGAGAACTTTACGGCGTCCAGGGGCAATACCCATACGATTTTCTCGAATATTAAGGGCGCCCTGACCCAATCTCTGGAGGATGTGAAGGCGGTGCAGGAGATCAACGCTCTGGCGGACGCTATTTTGAACATCACCAGCCAGACGAATCTGCTGGCTTTGAACGCGGCGATCGAGGCGGCGCGGGCAGGGGAGCAGGGGAAGGGCTTTGCCGTGGTGGCGGAGGAAATACGTACTTTGGCCGAGAATTCCAAGGATACGGTGACTCAGATCCAGAATATTGCCAGTGTGGTGGTCAAATCGGTGAATAAGCTGGCGGAAGACTCCAATTCGCTGCTGAACTTCATGGCGGAGGATGTGATCAAGGATTACGACGCCATGCTGAACGCCACGGACAACTATGATCAGGACGCGTTGGCGGTGAATGATATGACCAACGAGTTAAGCGCTATTTCCGAGGAACTGCAGGCGTCCATACAGACCATTATGTCCACCATCTCCGAGGTGGCCAAGGCGGCCAACGAGGGGGCGATGACTACGGAAATGGTAGCCGCCAAGGTGACGGATATCACCGGCAACGCCAACGATGTGAACCGCAACAGCGACAACACCAAGGACGCGGCCAACAGCCTGACGGGCATGATCAGCAAATTTAAGGTTTAAGGCGGCTGCCACCCCTCCCAGGAGGGGAATAAAACTGCGATTCGTAGTTTGGAAAGGCGCGTCTGTCAAGGACGGGCGGCAGGATGCCGCCCCTACAAGGCGCATCGTTCACAGTACCGTAGGGGCGGCATCCTGCCGCCCGGAATCCGGATCCGCCCGTATTTACTCAGGCGCGTTTCACTAAATAATGCCAAACTACGAATCGCAGGAATAAATGACAGGAATTGACATAAGGAGGGATTTCTGCTGGAAGAGGTTTTTGAGAAATTAAATCGAATTATTGTATTTCAGGTGCGTTTAGGCGGGGTCACTCTGGATATCAGCAATTCTTTGCTGGTTTCGTGGATCATATCAGGGATTCTCATTATATTGGCGTTTTTGGCCACGCGCAGGCTCCAGGCCAATCCGGGCAAACTGCAAAACATGCTGGAGCTGCTGGTGGAAACCGTCAACAACCTGTGCAAAGGTTCCATCGGCGCGCGCCATTGGCGGCCGTTCGCCCCATATATCTTTGGACTGCTTACATATTTGGCTATGTGCAACCTCATCGCTTTGATCAATTTCGTCCCTTTCGTAAAGTTCTATCCGCCGACGAAGGATATCAATGTGACCGGGGCTTTGGCGCTGATGACTCTGGTTTTGATTCTGTACGCGTCTTTCCGATACAAGGGCGTCAAGGGCTGGCTGCGTTCGCTGATCGATCCGCTGCCCATGATCGCGCCGTTTAAGGTATTGGAATATGTGACGAAGCCTGTCTCTTTGTGTTTGCGGCTTTTCGGCAATATTTTGGCCGGATTTGTTATTATGGAAATGGTTTTTATGGTGATCCCTTATGTCAGCGAGCCGTTTTCGCTGTATTTCGATATATTTGACGGTATTTTGCACGCGTTTGTGTTCACTTATCTGACCACTTTGTACATAGGGGAAGCGATTGAGTGAGCCGAGAGGTTCGCGGATTGATTTAACAATTGAAATGGAGGTAATATGAAATGGGTGCGTTAGCAGCGATTGGAGCAGGGCTTGCTGTGCTTGTGGGCGCCGGAGCCGCCATCGGAATCGGTTTGGCGGCGGGGATGGGCGCTCAGAGCATCGCGCGTCAGCCGGAAAAAGAGGGGGCTATTACGAGACTGACTTTTTTGGGGATGGTTCTGGCGGAGGCGTGCGCGATTTACGGCCTTTTGGTCGCGTTGATGATTTTCTCGAAGATGTAGGTGCGGGCTTATGAATTTATTGGATTTCTACATACCGGAATGGTTTTTTGTCGCTTTGAACCTGACGGTTCTGGTGGTGGCGCTGCGCAAGCTTCTGTGGAAGCCGGTGACGCAGATCATGGAAGCCCGGCAGGAGAAGGTCGCTCAGATGATGCGGAGCGCGGAGGAAGCGGAGGAACGGGCGAAGGAGATAGAAGCGCGTTTCGCTCAGCAGGAAGCGGAGCTTGAGACCATGACCCGTGAAAAAATGAGGGAAGCCAGGGAGCGCGCCGGGCGCGAGTACGACCGGATTGTGGCTGAAGCGGGAGACAAGGCCGCGATTATCATCGCGGGCGCGGAAACCAGGGCCAGGCAGGATCAGGTGCGGATTATGCGCGAATCCAGGGAACAGATGATGGATATCATCCTGAGGGCGACGGCCGCTTTGATTGCGGAGAAGATGGACGGCGAGGCGAACCGGAGGCTGGTGCAAGCCATCTTGGAGAAGGAAGAGGTGGCGTGATGCTGGAGAGCGTTTCTTACGCGGAAGCCTTGTTTGAAGCCGCCTCTGAGAGCCAGTGCCTGGATGAGACGGCGAAGGAGCTTCAAAGCGTCGGCGCCGTCTTGGAGAGACGCATGAGCGCCTTTCGCAATCCAGGCAAGACGTCCCGGGATCACAAGCGTTTTTTTTCGGAAACCTTGGACGGCAAGGTGAACCGGATCACTCTGCGTTTCTTGTTTTTGCTGGCCGATCACCGCAAGCTTCCGCTCCTGCCTGACATTGTCCGCCGCTATGAGGGACTGGTGAGAAAGGCTTCCGGCGAGCGGTGGGTTCGGCTGTCCGCGGCGATTGAGCTGAATGAGCCGATTCTGACTGAAATGAAGGCTTATTTGATCCGCCGCGGTTTGATTGAAAAAGAAACTTCCCATGATCAGATATTTTTCGAGTCTGTGCTGGATCGCGGCCTGCTGGGAGGATTCCGCGCGGAATATGAAGGCCGTATGCTGGACGAGTCTCTTAAGACGCGGCTGAGGGCGATGAGACTCGAATCCATGCGATTTTGACGGGATGATTTTGACTCAAATTAAGTGAGGGAGGTTTATAATGTCGGTTAAACCGGATGAAATCGGCCGTTTATTGTTGGAGCAGCTCAATCAGTATGACGACCGCCAGCAATTGGAGGAAATCGGGACAGTCGCTCAAATCGGCGACGGCATTGCCCGCATTTATGGGCTGGAAAATTGTATGAGCGGCGAGCTTCTGACCTTCGAAGGCGGAGATATGGGCATGGCGCTGAATTTGGAGGAAGACAATGTGGGCTGCGTGCTGTTTTCTTCCGGGGAAAAGGTCATGGAAGGCTCCATTGTGAAACGGACGGGAAAGACCACGGAGGTCAAAGTGGGCGGCGCTCTCCTGGGCAGGGTGGTCAATCCGCTGGCCGTCCCTCTGGACGGCGGCCCGCCGATCGTATCGGACAAATTCCGGTCTGTGGAGGCGGTCTCTTCCGGCGTGACCCAGAGGCAGCCGGTGAACGTGCCCTTGCAGACGGGGCTGCTTTGTATTGACTCCATGGTTCCCATCGGCCGGGGGCAGCGGCAGCTGATCATCGGCGACCGCCAGACGGGCAAGACGGCCATTGCCATAGACGCGATCATCAATCAAAAAGATAAGGACGTTGTGTGTATCTATGTGGCCATCGGGCAGAAGGCATCGGTGGTGGCCAGCATCGTCAATACCCTGACCCGCCACGACGCCATGAAGCATACCATCGTGGTGTGCGCCACGTCCAGCGATTCGGCGCCGCTGCAATATTTGGCGCCTTACGCGGCCTGCGCCATGGCGGAAGAATTTATGTACGCGGATCACAGGGATGTGCTGATCGTCTACGATGATTTATCCAAGCACGCGGTGGCTTACCGGACCATGTCGCTTTTGCTGAAGCGCCCTCCGGGACGGGAGGCTTATCCGGGGGATGTGTTTTACTTGCATTCCCGGCTTCTGGAGCGGGCGGCGCGGCTGTCCGACGACCTGGGCGGCGGTTCTATTACCGCGCTGCCCATCATTGAGACCCTGGCGGGGGATATCTCCGCATACATTCCCACCAATGTGATTTCCATAACCGACGGGCAGATTTTCCTGGAATCGGAATTGTTTTTTTCCGGCTTCCGTCCGGCGGTGAATGTGGGTTTGTCCGTGTCGCGGGTGGGCGGATCGGCTCAGACGAAGGCCATGAAGAAGGTGGCCGCTTCTTTGCGGATTGATTTGGCTCAATACCGTGAGCTTCAGGTGTTCGCTCAGTTTGGCTCGGATCTGGACGCTTCCACCCGGGACCGGCTGACCCACGGGGCCCGGCTGATGGATACGCTGAAGCAGTCTCAGTACGCGCCCATGACCATGGAAGATCAGGTGGTGACGCTCTTTTGCGCGAAGGAGAAATTCCTGATGGACATTCCGTTTTATGATGTGGCGCGTTTTAATAAGGGGCTTTTGACCTTCATTAAGGAGAAGTATCCCGAAATCACGGGAGACATCCGCGAGAGCAAGGATATGACCTCAGAGACCGAGGGCCGGCTGAGGGAATGTATTGAGATCTATGCCCGCGATTTCAAGGTCAGCGGGAGGTAGGCGGTATGAATACAAACGCCATACGCAACCGGATGAAGAGCGTCCGTCAGACGCTGCAGATCACCAACGCTCAGAAGCTCATCGCCGCGTCGCGGATCGGCAAGGCGAAGCAAATGCTGGCTCAGTCCCAGCCGTACCATGATCATATCTTGGAGACCATCGCCGGGGTGCTGCTCGCCGCCGGCAATGTGTCGAACGCTTACCTGGAGCATCGGATCGAGCCCAAGAAGCGCGGATTTTTGGTTCTGTCCGCGGATAAGGGATTGGCGGGCGGCTACAATCACAATATCATCAAGCTGGCGGAGCAGGTGTTCGGCGGCTGTGAAATCGCGAAACTGCTGACGATAGGGCATATGGCCCGGAATCAGTTGACGGCGGCGGGCTATCCGGTGGATGAAACCTTCGATTTCTCGGCGGAGAATCCCACGATGTTCACTGCCAGGGAGATCAGCGAGTGGATATTGCGCTTGTTTGAGCAGAAGCAGGTGGATGCCTTTGACGTGATTTATACGAAGTATTACTCGGCGGTCCGTCTGACGCCGGTGGTGGAACGGGTGCTTCCCATTCAGCCGGAAGCGCTGGGGGAGCCGCTGATATGGCCTTATGAAATGGCTTTTGAGCCGAACGCCAACGCGGTCGTATCCATCCTCATCCCCAAATATTTAAAGGGATATATCTATGGGTGCCTGGTTCACGGATGGGCCTGCGAGCTGGCGTCCCGGGTCGCCGCTATGGACAGCGCGATCAAGAACGGCGGCGATATGCTGGAGCGGCTTTCTTTGCAGTATAACCGGGCGCGGCAGGCGGCGATTACCCAGGAGATCACGGAGATCGTGGCGGGGGCGTCGTCGATTTAATTTACAGTTTGAAGGTGGGGGTACTATATGAGTGAAAGCGTTGGATTCGTGGTGCAGGTCATCGGGTCCGTTCTGGATATCCGGTTTGAGGAAGGCGTATTGCCGAGCTTGTACAACGCGCTGATTATTGAGATGGGCGAAGGGGAAATGGTGGCGGAAGTGCTGCAGCACACCGGCAATAAGACCGTTCGCTGCGTGGCCATGTCTTCCACGGACAATCTTGCCCGGGGCGCGAAGGCGCGGGACACGGGACGCCCCATCCGGGTTCCCGTGGGGGAACAGGTTCTGAGCCGGGTGTTCAATGTGCTCGGGGACACGGTGGACGGAGGGGCGCCCATCAAGGATGAGAATTTGCGCTGGTCTATTCACCGGGATCCTCCCGCCTTTTCGGATCAGCGGGGGGGCGCGGAGATTCTGGAGACGGGCATCAAGGTCATCGACTTGATGGAGCCTTACGCTAAAGGGGGCAAGATCGGGCTCCTGGGCGGCGCGGGCGTGGGCAAGACGGTGCTGATCATGGAACTGATCCGCAACATTGCCACGGTACACGGCGGCTATTCGGTTTTTACCGGCGTGGGGGAGCGGACCCGGGAAGGCAATGATCTCTGGCGGGAAATGCGGGAGTCGGGCGTCATCGAAAAAACCGCCATGGTGTTCGGCCAGATGAACGAACCGCCCGGTTCCAGGATGCGGGTGGCGCTTTCCGGCTTAACCATGGCCGAGTATTTCCGGGACGAGATGGGGCAGGACGTGCTGCTGTTTATCGATAACATCTTCCGCTTTGTCCAGGCCGGTTCAGAGGTTTCGGCGCTTTTGGGCAGGATCCCGTCGGCGGTGGGATATCAGCCCACATTGGCCAACGAAATGGGTTCCCTCCAGGAGCGCATTACGTCTACGAAGGGCGGGTCCATTACGTCGGTGCAGGCGGTATATGTGCCTGCCGACGATTTGACGGATCCCGCGCCCGCTACCACATTCGCCCATCTGGACGCTACCACGGTGCTGTCCCGGAGCATTGTGGAGATGGGCATCTATCCGGCGGTGGATCCGCTGGAATCCACTTCCCGTATGCTGGAGCCGGAGACGGTGAGCGATACCCATTACCGGACGGCGCGCCGGGTTCAGGAGATTTTGCAGCGGTATAAGGAACTCCAGGACATCATCGCCATCTTGGGCATGGAGGAACTGGGGGAAGCGGACAAAATCATCGTCAGCCGCGCCAGAAAAATTCAGCGGTTTATGTCCCAGCCCTTTCATGTGGCGGAGACCTATACCGCGTATAAGGGCAAGTATGTGTCTCTGGAAAAAACCATCGACAGCTTCCGGCAGATTCTGGACGGGAAGCTGGACGACGCGCCGGAAGAGGCGTTCTTTATGAAGGGGGACATTCAGGAGGTCTACGATCACGCCGAGCAACTGAAGAAGGGGGGTTGACGCGGTGCCGGAGGAACATCTCTTTCAATTGGATATTTTGACCGCGGATAAGTTCTTCACGTCTCAGTCCGCTCAGCAGGTGGTCTTCAGTTCCCCCTCCGGGCGGCTGGGGGTGCTGGCGGGGCATATGCCCATGATTGCCGCCGTTCTTGAGGATCCCCTGGAGATCCGGACGGAGGACGGAACCTGGCGGGTCGCGGCGGCCGGGCAGGGCTTCACTGAGATCACGCAGGAACACGTCCGGTTTTATCTGGACACGGTGGAATGGGCGGATGAAATCGACGTGGTCCGGGCGAAGGAGGCGCTGGAGCGGGCGTCCGCCCGGCTGAAGGGCAGCCTGAACCATATGGAATATGTCCGGACCCACGCGGCCATCGCCCGGGCGATTACCCGGCTGAAGGTAGCGGGGAAATAAAAAAGGGACTTCGTCAATCGAAGTCCCTTTTTACTGAATGAGACGCTTGAGCGGCCAAGCCCAGGATCAGCCAGAACAAAGGCGTGGCGATGGGTACGTCCACGCCGAAGAAGGATTGAACGCCGTAGGACAGCCCCGCTCCCAGGGCGGCGAACAGAAAGGGCGAATCGAAGGCTTTGCCCACGGCGGGGATGAAAGCGCAGAGCAGGAGGACCAAGTAGGCCGCCAGCGCCGGGACGCCGCAGCAGACCAGAATTTGGATATAATCATTGTGCGCTTTGTCGAAGACCAAATTGTACCGCTGCTGAGTTTCCGCCTGAAAAGGGGTGAAGGCGATGTCGAAGGTATCCGGGCCTGTTCCCAGCAGGGGATGCTCCCCAACCACGGAAAGGCTGCTGCGCCACACAAAGACCCGGCCGGTGCCGAAGTCGTCGTCGGGCCGTCCGTGCAGCACCTCCCTGGCTTGGTACAGCACGTGCTGGGGCTGATCCCCGTAACGGGCGCCCAGAATCTCCACCCCCAGGATTCCCGTGAGCAAGGTCAGAACCAACACGGCCACGCCTACGATTTTGGCGGCGCGCGGCGAGAACTGGAAGGGAAGCCGCTCTCCCCATATCATCAGAGCGGCGCCCAGCAAAGCCAGAACGATGAAGCCCAACAGGAGGGGCACATAGGAGCCGCCGCTGAACTGAGCGAAAAAATCCGGGACCGGACCGGCCGACGCCAGCCGCGCTCCGATGACCAGGGCGCTGATACAAAAGAGACAGTAGGAAACGCCCCAGCAGGAAGCCAGAACCAGGGTTCTTCCCAGAGACCGGCGGGAAGCCAGCCAATAAGGCAGCAGCAGAATCATGACGGCGGTTACGGCCACTTTTCCCGAATCGGCGCCCGCCATCAGCATCAGCCAGAAGTTGAGGATGGCCGCCGCCAGATAGATAAAGCGCCCGGCATTCTTTCCCTGAACATACAGCGCGCCGAAAAAAAGCAGGGCCATGCTCACATAAGCCGAGACCACGTCCACATTGCCTAAAGTAGTCCGGAAAAAAATCGTGTAACTGGTGTATTGGGAGGTTCCGTTGGCGTTGACGAATCGATCGTAAGGGAACAGGGAAAAAGGGTCTATCCCATAGAATTGCAAAATCCCGATGGCGCAGAGGATGATGGAGCCGCCGGCGAAGATCAGCATATCCCGCTCTCTGGGAACATAACACCGGGATATCAGGAAATAGGCCATGACATAGCATGTGGTGGTGATCCAGCCGCTGTTGCGCTGGTCGGCGCCAAACCAAACCAGGTTCTGATTGGGGGAGGCGAGCGCGGAAAGGGTGGTGAAAAGCCAGAAGGCCAAAATCGCCCAGTCGGCGGCGCTGAGCCGCAGGTCTTTCAGGTGCGACCAGGAACCCGGACGGGTAGTCAGGACGCTGCAGATAACGGCCAGGAGCGTCAGCCCGCAAATAATCCAAAAGAACTTGGCTTTGTGCGAGGTCAGACCCACGTATTTTTCGCTGTTTAAGTACAGAGGAAAAACGGCCAGAACCAGTATAAAGAAGATTTCCGCCGTCTTGTCAAGAAATTGCGTGCGTGCGGTCAAGGCCGCGTTGATTTTGATTTTTTGCCGGTTTTTCGCTTTGGACATGGGTGATGAGTCCTCCCTCGTTTTGATATTCTTCCGGATGATATTCGGGCAGCATCCGGGACAGGGCGGCGCGGATATCGCCTCCGGAATCCAGGCAGCGCTCCATAGAGGAGATGATCCAGCCGGCCAGTTCCGAATCCACGGGGGACGGCTTTGCCGCAAAAATCTTGTCGTTCTGTGTCTTGGATACGCCCTCGTCGTTCAGCAGCAGTTCTTCATAGAGTTTTTCGCCCGGGCGCAGGCCGGTGTACACGATTTCCACATCCAGTCCGGGGGTCAGGCCCGCCATACGAATGAGGTTCTTTGCCAGTTCGGTAATCTTAATGGGGGAGCCCATGTCCAGAATGTATATTTCATCTTTGTCGGGCATGGCGCCTACCTGGATCACAAGACGCGCCGCCTCGGGGATGGTCATGAAGTAGCGGACCATGTCCGGATGGGTGACGGTGACCGGGCCGCCCGCCTCAATCTGTTGACGGAACAAGGGAACCACGCTGCCGTTGCTGTCCAGCACGTTGCCGAAGCGTACGCACACAAATTCGGTTTTTTTCAATTGGTTGAGGCTTTGAACCGCCAATTCCGCCAGCCGTTTGGAAGCGCCCATGACGTTGGTGGGATTCACCGCCTTGTCTGTGGAAATCATGACGAAACATTCCGCTCCGTATTCCACGGATGCCAGCGCGGTCTGATATGTGCCGAACACATTGTTCCGGATGGCCAGTTCCGGGCATTCTTCCATCAGGGGCACATGTTTATAAGCGGCGGCGTGGAACACCACCGACGGGTGAAATTCCTCGAATACGGCCTTGAGCCTTTGGGTATCCTGAACGGAACCCACGCGCACGAAGCATGAGGGCTGCTCCGCCGTTCCATAGCGGATGACCAGTTCCTGCACCAGGTTGTGGGCGTTGTTCTCGGAAATATCGTAGACGACAATTTGAGCGGGCGCGAACGCCACCAACTGACGGCAGAGTTCCGAGCCGATGGATCCGCCGCCTCCGGTGACCAGCACGGTGCGCCCTCTCAGCCAGCGGGATATGCCTTCATTGTCCAGATCCGCCTCCGGGCGGCCCAGAAGGTCGCTGATGTTCAGATCCCTGAGATTATCCGCCAGGGAAACCTTTTGATTGTCCACGGGTTTCAAAACCCGTACCTTGCATTGAGGAACCGGCACGATCCGGAGGATTTCCTGCAGGGCGTCGTTGGATAGAGAGGGGATGGCGATGATGATTTCCCGGATATCCATTTGTCTGCAAAGCCCGGGAATCAAGTAGATGTCTCCGAGTATTTTGAAACCGTGAAGCATGTAACCGTGTTTGTTCGTATCATTATCCACAATGCCCATGATCTCCCGGCGCCGCCAGGAGGCGTGGCGGTTCATATTCAGCAGGAACGAGGAAGCGGACTCGCCGGCGCCCACCACCAAGGTTCGGATCGTTATCTGCGCGGGGGCTTCAATCTTGCCGAACACGCGGAGAAAGAATAGGCGCACCTCTCTGGAAACCCGCGGGTACAGCCGTACTCCCGCAGTCAGCGTCAGAAAAAAATAAAAAGCCATCATGCCGATGCCCGGGTTGCTCCAATAGCCCATCTTGATCCGCAGGAGTACATAAACGGAAAAACAGCTGAGCCCCGTGGCAAATACCAGGCGCAGCATGGTGCCGATGCCGGGATAGCGCCACATGCTCTGATAGACCCGGGATAAAACAAAAAAAAGGACGCAGAATCCGATCATAAACAAAACGTCCTGATTCAGTTCGTCGGACAGGTCATTCGTGTTTATAAACAAATAAGTGAACACAAAAATAGAAGCCCACCAGGATAGCCATAAGAAGAAACAGTCCATCAGCATTTGCAAGGCTATTTTGACTAAACTGCGCATTCCCAATTTTGACAACTCCCATCGGCGCTTGGACGCCTCTCCGAAAGATTGCGGTCTGTGCGGCAGGGGCGCGGGAATCCATGTTCGCGCCCGCCGCTTCCTTTATTATATAAAAAAAAGAAGGGTTATGTCAATGGCGGCAATATCTCAGTCTGCGCATCTGTCAAGGACGGGCGGCAGAATGCCGCCCCTACAAGGCGCATCATTCACGGTACCGTAGGGGCGGCATTCTGCCGCCCGCCGCCCGAATCAGGGATATCCGGAATAACGGGTATGAACAATGACCCACTTTTATATCCGTATCTTTTCCGTCAAGATCCGCATCATCGCGCCGAAGTCCACCGGCTTCGCCAAATGGCTGTTCATGCCGGCTTCTATGGCCCGGTCGATGTCCTCCGGATAGGCGTTGGCCGACAAAGCCACAATCGGAACTTTGACCGCGTCCTCCCGGTTCAGGCCGCGGATGCCGCGCGCGGCGCCGTATCCGTCCATGTTGGGCATGAGCAAGTCCATAAACACAAAGTCGTAATAACCTTCCGGCGACCGCCTGAATTTCTCCACCGCCTCCGCGCCGTCCGCCGCCTCGTCCACTTGGGCGTTGGTTTCGGCCAGAAGCTCCGTCAGAACGACGCGGTTGATCTCAATGTCCTCCGCCGACAAAATATGCTTCCCCGTCAAATCCGGAATCACAATTCCGCCTTCCCCGCCCGCGTCCGCGGTTTTTTCCAGGCGAATCTCAAAGGCAAAAACCGAACCCTTCCCCGGCGCGCTTTCGACGGTGATTTCACCCCCCATCATTCCCACCAGATTTTGGCTGATCGCCAGGCCCAGGCCCGCCCCGCCATGCTTCATATTGCCGGCGCTGCCCTGCTCAAAGGCGACAAACAGGCGTTCCCGCTGTTCTTCCCCGATGCCGATCCCCGTGTCCTTCACGACAAAACGCACATCCGCGTAAGCGTCGGTTTCTTTGGTAACGTTCACCAAAAAATACACCTGGCCGTCCTCCGGCGTGAATTTCACCGCGTTTCCCAGCAGGTTAATCAGCACCTGCCTCAGGCGGAGCTTGTCGCCCATGGCCGTCACACGGGGCAGCGCGTCGATATTGTGGCTGAAGACAAGCCCCTTTGTCCGGCATCCCTCACCGATGATGCTCACCACTTCCTCCATTACCCTGTTCAGCACAAGCCTGTCCTTCTCGATGGTCAGCTTGCCGGACTCGATATTAGACATATCCAGAATATCGTTTAATATCCCCAGCAAATGCCCGGACGCGGCCAGAATCTCATCCGTGGAGGCATCGGATTTTTCTTTTGTCCGGGCTTTTTTCGCGATGTGCGCCATTCCGATGATGGCGTTCAGGGGCGTTCGGATCTCATGGCTCATGCTGGTCAGAAACCGGCTCTTGGCCTGAGACGCGGCCTGAGCGGCGACGGTTTTTTCTTCCAATTCCTTTGTGCGTTCCCGGACGGTCTGCTCCAGATTCGTGTTGGCGTCTTCCAGCTCCACGCTTTTCAAAAAATTAGACACGTATAAATTATTGATGAACACGGATACAAAGGCCGTGACGCCGGTTATGATGATCAAATTCGCCCGCATGTCGGAATCCACGAAGTCCTGCCAGGCGGATATTCCCGCCGAATTCGTGATGTTCTGTGTGAAGTACAGAGTGGCGAGAACATACGCGAAGGCAGCCCCGACGGTCATGACTCCCTGCCCGCCGCTCAGCACCGGCACCATGCCTACCATGAGTATCAGAATGATGTAGCTGTTCACACCCTGATGGGAAAGGATGTTGAGCGTGCAGAAGGTCAGCTGGATCAGCGCGTACAGATACAGCACGCTTTGAACCAAAAAAACCTTGGCGCCGTGGCTTTTGATTCTGCCGCGCCTGACTTGGGCAAACAGGATCCAATAAACGAGGCCCACCAACAGCGACGCCAGTGAAAGCGCGATGTAATAATCCAGGGGAATGGGCATGCCGTCCCCGGATTTCTGCGGATACAGCGCGTTGATGACCTGCAAAATGACCTGAATCACCACAATATATATGGCGAACCCGTGCATACGCGCCACATTGGTCTCCAGCCGCCGCGCCTCAAACCGGGCCCTGTATTCCTCCGGCACGTTCATAAACAATCGTGAAAACTGCCCGTTCTTCCGCTTCGCGTCGTCCGCCATCGCATCATTCCTCCATCCTGTCATTCCGCCGCCGTCTGTCCCGGGATCCATTTCTAATTCTGATTATACCGCATCAGCGAAAAAATATCGACAGTTGAAATTCGCCGGTATGCGCGGATCCGAATTTCGGGCCAGACTGTCCGAAAACGCGCCCTAAATATTGTAAACACACAATATATGGGATGAATCGCTTGGGGCGACACACTATATATGGTATTGGTGATGCAATTTTTGTTGTTTTCGGACGGTCTGGGGCGGCAGAATGCCGCCCCTACGGTACCGTGAATCATGCGTCTGTAGGGGCGGCATCCTGCCGCCCGTCTTTGCCGACGCGAATCTCCGAATAACGAATCTCTTGGCAGAAACAAATAAAACCGGTATAATGAGTAAATAGTAAAGCGTACTGAGTAATTTGTAAATCCGGCTAAAAATCCCCTTCCAGGAGGTTTTCTCATGTTCAACAGGATGCCTTATACTGGAAAAAGCATCACGAAGATCATACTGTCATATATATTCAATAAAACAAAAGAATCGGGATCGGAACTCGAAAATGAAGGAGGAATATATATGAAAAGTATCGACTGGAGGACGAAGCTGTCAAGCCGGAAATTCTGGGCCGCGCTGGCCGGTTGGATCACGTCGCTGCTGACAGCTTTTCGCGTGGCGGACAATACAGTGGCTCAAGTGAGCCTGATTATCGCCGGCATCGGATCACTGGCAGTCTACATGCTGGCCGAGGGCATGACGGATAAGGCGAGAGCCGGCAATGGGGGAAACAGAAACAGCCCGGCATAGTGGCTTGCGGATCAGACAGGGCGCTGAAACACAGAAAACCCACGGGGTGACTGCCCGTGGGTTTTTGTTAGGTTTTTTGCGCGTCCAGCGCCCGCCGGGTTCGATCCCTCCCGCGTGACGCTTTATTGGTAAGGGAACCCCTCTGTTGGTTCCCTATATTTTCCAAGTGGTGGACGATAGGGGGATCGAACCCCTGACCTCCGCATTGCGAACGCGGCGCTCTCCCAGCTGAGCTAATCGCCCATGTTTGATCCGACTTTCCTATTCTACTCTAACTCGGTTTTTTTTTCAAGCCTAATTTTTTGCGGTCCTGCGATTCGTAATTTGGGTAATTTGGAGATTCGCGTCTATCGAAAACGGGCGGCAGAATGCCGCCCCCCTACGGATGCGGCATATATGGCGCCGTAGGGGCGGCATTCTGCCGCCCGTTCTACGAGAGGGGGATCAAGGGGGAGAGGATCTGGAACAGGGCGATGGAAAGGAGCGGCTGAAAAAGACGTCCCAGGAAATAGGGTGTTAATGGGATGCCGGAATCGCTGAGCATTCCTGAAACCTGGGCCTGAATGGATACGCCGGAAAATCCCAGCAGCCCCAGTACCAACTTCATCTGAGTGTGCCGGGGAAGCGAAGCGGCGGTGATTCCGGACAGTCCGGAGGTCATCTCAAGAAGGCCGGACAGAATGCCTTGAGAAATTCCGCGGCCGGCCAGGGAGGCGGGCAGGACGGGGTTCAGACAGGCGGCCAAGGCCGCGAAAATGTGCGTTTGATTCAGCAGTTGAATGACCGAGGCGAAGAACACGATGTATCCGCCCAGCTGAATCGTGTTTTGGACTCCGGCGCGGATGCTTTCGGTGATCACCAGGCCGGCGCTGAAACGGTTACGGGACGGGGCGGCGCTTGAGGGGGCGGAACGGTATGTATCCGCGGAAGCGCCGGGCGCGCCGCGGCTGAAACGGGTCAGGCAGACGCCGTAGAGGAGGTTGGCGCCGTAATGGCACAGGGCGATCCAGCCTCCCAGGGCCGGCTCCCGCAGCATGCCTGACGCCAGTGCCGCCAAAATAAACAAGGGGCTGGCGTTATTGGTAAAAGCCACCAGAATGGCGGCCTCCTTTCGGGTGAGGCGGCCTTCTTCATACAAACGCCGGGTCAAAACCGCTCCCATGGGAAAGCCGGTGGTGTAGCCCATCAATAGGACGAAACCCGCGTCTCCGGGCAAACGAAACAGCGGACGCATCAGAGGCGACAGCCATCTGCCGAACCGGTCGAGCCAGCCGGCGCGGATCAGTATTTCCGATATAATAAAGAAGGGCAGCAGGGAGGGCGTCAAAATATTCGCCCAGAGCCCCAGCCCGTTTCTGGCGCCTTCCAGAACGCCCTGTGGAAAAAATATCATTAAGACGAAGCAAGCAAAAGCCAGGGCGCCGGGTATGACATCTGTCATTTGGGTAAGCATCGGATAAATCTCCCCGCAGCGATCATAATGAAAGGGATGGGATACGAACGTTCCCTATATTCATATTCACGCGCGGCGGGAATATGATTTTGCTTACGCGCTATACCAGCCTGCATGGGGTTTCGTAATATTCGGCGCTGCCGGCGGGATGGGAGGGGGCTTTTTCCAGCAGCGCGTACAGGTCGCCCGCCCGCACGTCCAGCGACCAGGCGGCTTTAACGGCGGGATGATTCCAGGCCAGGCTTTTGGCTTGTCTGCCTTGAGTGATCAAGGGAAGCGCGCCGCGGCGGCTGATCTGGCGCAGCAATTGACGGCCCGCGCTGTTGAATCCCAGGATACGCAGGTAAGGCGGGCCTTCGCCGATGAATTGCGCCGTTTCCTGGGTATAGTTCAGAAACAGGAAGGTCAGCAGGCGCTGAAGGCGGCTTCTGGAATAGCGTTTTGTTTTCAGGGCGTCCAGAAAGGACGCGATGTCATGGCTGCCGCGGGCCGTGGCGCAGATTCGATTGGCCAGGCCGGGCTCCATGTCGGGAAGCTCCGCCAGATCCGCGGCGGAAGCCCTTTTAAGCAGCGCCATGAGGATGGGCGCCATGTCGTCGGCGAAAACAAAGGATTTTTTCTGATCCAAAACCTCTTTCAGCAGCCTGAGACTGGAAGCCGGCAAGAAGGGCCGCAGCTGATCCAAGCCCTCCTCATAGCCGGGAGCGCTTTGCAAATGACGCCGGATGGCGGAGGCGCCGGGAATGCCCGCCGCGCCGGGAGCGCCCGGGGCGTCCGGCAGCGGATCGTGGTAGCCGCCGCCTTGTCTGGGGATTAAGACGGGCGTCAAAGGCAGGGAAAAAGACTCTATGATTTGCAGATAATTCAGGGCGAGCCGCTCGTTGGGCCGGATGACCGGCGGCAAATCCGGCCGGATGTGTTTTAATGCCTGGGATTGCGCGCGGGCGAAGGAGACGCCGTCGTTCAGGGCGTGGGATAAGGCCGCGCGAAAGGCGGGGGGTTCCGCCGCGAGTACGCGGGCGGCGTCCCTGAGCTGGGGCAAGGCGTCTCTTTCGGCGCCAAAGGCCAGGTGGGTAACGATGCCGGTCCGGTGCAGGAGGGAGACGCCCCCGAAGGCAAACCACCAGGCGCTGCGTGTGGCGTAGAGGGCAGGCAGCTCTATTACTAAGTCGGCGCCTTGTTCCAGGGCCATCCGGGTTCGCGTCCGCTTGTGAATCATCGCGGGCTCTCCCCGCTGCATAAAATGTCCGCTCATAGCGCAAATAACGGCGTCTATGCCGTGCCGCTCCCGAAGCGCCTGAATTTGGTAGGCGTGGCCCAGGTGAAAAGGATTGTATTCGGCGATGATGCCGGCGATTTTCATGATCCTGCTCCTTTGTGAGATGAGTATGTGGATGGTAAAACCGCGCGGCGTTGGCGGCGCCACAATATAATATCACAGAAACGTTATGATGAAAATACGGCAGGAGCCGATGAACAGCGGGGCGGGCCAGACCGTCCGAAAACAAACGGGCGGATTGCGGTGGTTCGCCCCCGGTTCCCCCCGTGGGGGCACGGCATGCCGTGCCCCGTCCCGTTCCCGGGTGGTCCCGGGCGGCATTCTGCCGCCCGCCCTTGGCAGGGGGATTACTTTCGCGCCTGGGCGAGGGCGTTTTGGGTGGCTTCTATAAATTGATCGTAGGAGACGGTGGCGCCGCTGACGGTGTCGATCCCGCTCAGTTTCCGGGTCTGCTTAAACTGTTCGGCGTATTGCGCCATCGCTTTTACGGCCAGCTGGGCTTTGTCGTAGAAATCCTGGTTGGAGATCTCTCCGTTGACTTTCCCGTAATCCCCGTCT
Organism: Peptococcaceae bacterium; assembly: GCA_031264885.1. Classification (GTDB taxonomy): domain Bacteria; phylum Bacillota; class Peptococcia; order DRI-13; family UBA5745; genus JAISDM01. The sequence goes on from JAISDM010000013.1 coordinate 17,930, forward strand.
TTGACGCTGCCGTCTTTTTGCCAGGTGACAAACTGGCAGTCGGTGATTTCGCCTTCTTCTACTGTGACGGTCGCTTCTCCGTAGGCGCCGTCGTCGTCTTCGCCGCTTTTGCCGGTAAACACGCCGTCTTTATAAGAGACGCCGCCGCAGGCGGATGAAAGCGCGGCCGCCAGCGCAAACAGAACAATCAGAATGATCGCGGTTTTTTTCATAATTCATGCCTCCTCTTAAAGGGATGGGCCGGCGCCTGGGCCTGGGGAGGTGTTTCGGATGATTCTGGCGATTCGCCCGTGCTCCAGGACGACGGTTCTCTGCGCCTGTTCCGCTACCTCGGGATCGTGTGTGACCACGATGATGGTGCTGCCGTCCTGATGCAGCTTCCTGAGAATTTCAAGGACGATCCCTTCGTTGGCTTCGTCCAGGTTCCCGGTCGGTTCGTCCGCCAGTATCAGCATGGGATAGTTGATCAGCGCCCGGGCGATGCAAACCCTTTGCTGCTCGCCTCCCGACAGCTGGCTGGGGAAGTGCTTCGCGCGGTCTTTCAGCCCCACCCGGGCAAGCGCCTCCAGGGCCTCCCCCTCGTCCGGCATACTGTGATAATATTGGGCCGCCATGACGTTTTCCAGCGCGGTCAGATAGCTGATCAAGTGAAACTGCTGAAAAATCAGGCCGATTTTATCCCTGCGGATGGCTGTCAGATTCTTCGCGCTTTCCTTGGAGATATTGACGCCGTCCAAAATCACCGCGCCCTGGGAGGGTTTGTCCATACAGCCAACGATGTTCATCAGGGTGGTTTTGCCGGAGCCGGAGGGTCCCATGATGGCGAGCCATTCGCCCTGATCCACCGTGAGGCCGATGTTCCGCAGCGCGTTGACGCTTCCGTAGATTTTGGATATGTCGATAAGCTCTAACATGCCCATGATTTTTTCCTCCTATTCTCCGCGCAAAACAATCGCCGGGTCAACGTTGGCGGCGTTCCTGACAGGCAGCAGGCAGGCGAGCCCCGTGACGGCCACGGAGGCGGCCAGCGTGGCCGGTATCAGAAACGGCTGAAAGGTGATGGGGCGGTTGAACACATTCATACTCACGGTTTGGGCAAACACGAAGCCCAGGGCCACCCCCAGCAGACCGCCCAGCCCGCCCAAGATCAGCCCCTCGCCCAGGAATTCGCGGACGATGGCGCTGTTGGCGGCGCCCAGGGCTTTTTTCAGTCCGATTTCCTTCCTGCGTTCCGCCACCACCGCCATCATGGTGGTGGCCACGCAGATCATGGTCAAAAGCAGCACCACCACCGTCACCAAGTACACCAGGGATTGCAGTTTTGCCAGCACCGTGCCTTCGGATTGGGTCACGCGCTTAACAAGGCGCGGCGTTATGTCCGGCACATGGCTGGTGATCTCGGCGGCGATTTGATTCAGCGAGGCTTCGGAGGCCGAGACGCTGCATTCCACGATGTCGATCCGCCCGGAATCGCCGGCCATTTCGCCGAGATCCGCCAGAGACATGAATATGAAGGCTTCTTCCGTGCCCCCCGTCTGGAGAACGCCGGATACAGAGAAGTCGCGGCTGAATCCGGCGCCGTCCGCGTCCGTCCCGGTTAAAGCAAATGTGCTGCCGGGCAGTAAGCGGATGGTATCCGCCACCTCCTGCCCGATCAGCGCTTCGCCGGCGCCCGCCGGCCACCGGCCGTTGACCAGCCAATAGGGACTCGTTTTTTTCGCTTCCTCCAGATCTGTCCCCGCCGCCATAAAGGGCTGCTCATTGATTTTGACGGCCTCGTACCTGTAAGGGGCGATTCCGACGACGCTCGCCGGCGGAAAATACGGCTTCGCGCTTTCCACGCCGGCGGCGGAGAGCGTGGATTCGCCGCCGGAGGAGACGAGGATCAGGTTGGCGCCGTAAGAGCGGAATTCCTGTCCCATTTGGCGGGGAATATCATAATAAATGGTAATGAGGCCGGAGAGCACCGTCGCCCCGATCGCCACCGCCAGAAGCGCCACAAACATCCTCGAACGCCGGCGGATCAGGGAATTGACGGTCATCTTGACATAGAACGATTGCTTTTTCATGTTTCACCTGCCATGCAATACTTCGGCGGGACGCAGCGAAAGGATATAGCGGATGGATGGAACGCTGCCCGCCAATGTGACGGCAAAAACCAAAACGGCCACAATCGGGATTACCATCGGCTTGATGTCCACGGCCGAGCCAAATACGGAGTGGCCGATGATCTGCGCGAAGCCCAGGCCGGCAAAATAGCCCGCCACGCCTCCCGTGATCCCTGTGCAGAGTATTTCGGTCAAAATAAGCCACGAAACCGGCGCGTTGTTGGCCCCCACCGCTTTCAAAAGCCCGATTTCCTTGCTGCGTTCCATCACGCTGGCCGTGACCAAGTTGGATATGCCCAGCGCCGATCCGACCAGGCATAAGACCGTGATGAGCAGCATGAGCAATTGGGTTTTTTCGAGAATGGCGCCTTCCGATTCGGCCACCTGCCGGATGGGTTTGGACACGGAGTCGGTGACGACCTCGTCGATTTGATAGCAGATCGCGCTGACATAAGCGGTGCAGTACCAGGTTTCCCACTCCTTGATCGACAGGCTCTTGGGGTTCTGGGCCGCCCGTCTGGAGAGCTCGTTGTCCGGGGTGGTCAGGGCGCTGACCTCGACGCGGCTCACGAATCCTTCCCGGTCCGTCAGTTCTTGAACCACAGGCAAGGGGACGAAGATTTGTTCATCCTCATCGCTCCCCGCGTGAAAAATGCCTTTTACTTCCAGCGAGACGCTTTGGCTCCCCGAGGTTATACGGATGGAATCCCCGGTTTGTATGCCGCCGCGGCCGGCGAGGAGGCTTCCCACCATGGCGCCGTCCGTGTCCTGATCGGTGAGCCACTGCCCGGAAACGTCCCACCAGTTCTTCATGTTGACCATGCCGGTATCGAGACTTTCGCCGGTGGGCAGTTCCAGATGGTGAGAGAACCATGTGCCCGCCAGTTTGATCTCATCTTCGAGAGCGTTCACCCGGACTCTTGTCTCCAGGTATGGGGCGAAATCCACGATGTTGAAAGCCCAGAAAATGGTCTTGATGCCGCCCAGCTCCGACTCCTTTAAATATTTGTCCGAGACGCCGCCGCCTTCCCGGACGCCGTATAAATCGTCCAAAAGGGAAGCGCCCTTCGGCATCACATTGATGTTCGCGCCGTAAGCCTTGAGCTCCTGATTGACTTTATCCCCCACGTCCAGCATCACATTGAGCATGGCCGTCGAGAGTGAGGCGCCCAGGGCGACGGTGAACGCGATCATCGCCATCTTGCCTTTTTGCCGGAAAAGCGCGCCCTTAACCATTCGCCAAAACATTTCCATGCCTCCCTATGGGCGTTTTTTACTTGAACCGCCCTTTTTCATCTTCCAAATGTCCGGTTTGTATGACCATGGCGCCGCTTTCCAGGGTGTACGCCAGAGGCACGGGATTGCAGCCGCCCTTGAATCCGATGGTGGATTTGTTCATCACCACGTCGCAGAGTTTGCAGACGACCTCGTCCTTCCGCTCATAATAGCCGGTGGGGCCGCAGATGTCGCAGGCGTCCAGCCCGACGCCGTAAGTGGTTTCATTCTTCTTGATGACGATAAAACGCACCTCCGTTCCGTCTGAAGCCGTATATATGAAGCGGTGCAGATGCCCGTCGCTGATGTTCCCCGCGGGGATGACGACGGTGTCCCCCAAGATGTCCATGGGCTCCGCGGGAGACAGGACGACGTCACGCCGGTCGTAAGCCTTGAGAACGGTCAGGCAGAAGACGGCCGTCAGATAACCCAGTATGATCAGGGCGCTCCAGCGTCTTTTCCGGCGGGCGGCCGCTTTGATCTTCCGACGCTCCGCCGGATTGGAACCGGGTTCTTTCCGGGCAAAACTCCCTGTCCAGGCGGCCAGAGGAAAAATCAAGGCGGCCGCCATAAGGGCGTACAAAAAAAAGTCGTTGTAGTTGATGATGTTTTTTAGAATATTGAACAAAAACCTCGATGTGGGAATCATGCGCCGCGCGTACAGAAACTGGATGATCACGGCGATTTGGCGGATGCCGTTGACGCCGAGCCCGACGACTAGCGCCGGCTTGCGCAATCTGTCCGGCAGATCCGTTCCCGCTTTGAACAGCGCGAGGCCGGTGAGGCAAACCAGGAGCAGGCCCGCCGAATATCCGATGAGCCGGAACAGGAAATCCGTGCTGAACAGGCTCTCGTCTCTCAGCACGAACTCCGTGGGGTACAGAAAGATGTCCGGCAGCGCGTAAAAAACCAGGGAAGCGCACAGCACCGCCGCGGAGACGCGGTAAAAGACGCCGCCGGGTTCAGCGAAGAATCCGCGGCGGCCCGCGTCTGTGTCTGTGTCTGCGTCCGTGTCCGCCGGCTGTACGGCGGTTCCGGACCGCCATAAAAAAACGATAAACGCGGCGCAGGAAACGATGGACACGGACAGGATGCCGGTATTCCAATATTCCCTGTTGATCCATACGGTGGTATGCTTCAGGAAAGCCAGCAGCAGCGCGAGAATGGCGCCGGCGACGGCGCCGGACTCCGCCGAAATCCGTTTGTGCCATGCGGAACCGCCATTCTTATGTACCAGCGCAAAAATCGCCGCCAGAAGGATCGCTGTGGCAAGCGAGTTTTGGACGACTTGTATGAGATATTTCAACATGACGCTGCCCCCCTGAGTAGTCTCCTATAATTGCCGTGAAGCGCCGGGTCGGCACGCGGCGCTTCACGGTGTTTCCGTTTATATGGCTTGTACGGGTTCTTACCAGGTTCTCGGAACGAAGTCGAAGTCCCATTCCGCAACGAGAGGTTCGTTCCAGAAACGGCCTTCCACGCCGGTTTCCTGATCCACATGCAGTAAGTAGCCCTGGGCTTCCGGATTATCGATGATGAAACGCACCTTGTATGTTCCGGCGGCGGGGAATTTGACGTTGGCGCCGTAGTGCGGGCCGTCGCTGGCGTTCATCGGCATAAAGTTGCCTTCGGTGACGCTCCCGTCCTCGGCTTCCAGTTCGTATTTAACCGTCAGGTTCGGGACGAAATCGCCGATGCCGTAGCCGAGATCGTTGGACAGCGCGGAGATATCCGCTTCCAGGTGCATATCGGATTGAGACGCGGGCAGACTGTTGCCGGCAGGTTCCATATCCACCGGCTGGAAGTAGACGCCGGCCACGTTCAGCGGCCCAAGCTCAAGGTCGTCGCCCAAGGGAAATTCCTCAAAGCCGGCCGCTTCGCCGGGCGCGGCCGCTCCGCCGGATGTGCTTGGCGCGCTTGAGGAAGAGCAGGCGGCCAGCATAGAGACAGCCAGCACCGCCACAAGAAGAAACAGGGATAATTTTTTCGCGTTCATAAATACAACCTCCTAAAGAAAATGATTTTTGTGTTCTTTCCAACCGGTATTTTGTGTTTTTGCTTCGCCTCCTTTTACGCCTTCCGTCGGTTAAGCCCTGCTTTTGGCCCTGCCCCATTTTCTGATTTGAAGAATGAAAGTAGTAACCGTTACAGCCAGCAAAAGCATCTGCGGGATGAGGGTTTCCAAAGTAGGATAGATGCCCAGCAGATCAACGGAAGTAATCCCCTGCACAGGCGTCACGCTTATGGCGTTGCCTTCCTGAAGTTCCTTGACGCCTGATCCCACGAAGGAGATCGCCATGACGGACAGCAGTATGCTTGTACCCAGAAAGAAGGGTTTCAGGGGCAGTCTTATGCTCAAAACACGGATGAGTATGTAGATCACCACAAGGGCGGCGCATCCGATGCCGAGGCCGATCCAAATCATATTGACATATGTCTCTGTGTCCGCGAGCAGCGCCTGATAAAACAGAATCACCTCCGCGCCCTCGCGGAAAACCGCGAGAAACGCCGCGAACGCCAGGGAAAACACGCTGCCTTTGGCGATGGAGCTTTGGACCCGGCCCTCGATATAGCCGCTCCAGGCGTCCGCTTCCGCTTTCGACACCATCCAATTGCTGACATAGAACAGCACCGCCACCGCGATGAGCATGGTCACGCCTTCGATGATTTCCTGGTTGGCGCCGCTGATGGCGGACAGGTTGTTGAGGATGAAGGCCATCAGAACACTGGCGCCCAGCGCGATGAGAGAACCCCAATAGACCGGATTCGTTTTTTCTTTATTCCCGCTTTTGACCAAGTAGGCGATGATGGCGCCTACGATGATGATCGCCTCAAAGCCTTCCCGGGTGATGATCAGCAGCGAGGCGATAAAAACAGCCGCCGCGCTCTCTTCTTTCCCGTCCAGCCGGTTCGCGTCCTCGCGCAGATACTGCACAAGCAGGTCCAGGGCGGCCCGGATCTCACTGTCCGTCTCCCCGGCGGTCATGGCCTTCTTGATGAAGCTGAACTGATATTCCACCTGCGCCGCGCGGTCGCCGGAAACATAAGCCATGACGGTTCTTTCGAAGCCCAGTTTCTCGTAATAACTGAAATACGCCACGTCAACCTGGGCTTTGGCCGCGTCCGTGTCCCCTGAGACGTAAATGTCATAAGCCTCGTCACAGACGGCTTGCATCTCATCCACAACCGCGTTCCATGAGTTGTAAGTCGCGAACACAGCGGGGGCGAACATACAGAAAATGAGTGTCGTCAAAGCAATGATTTTTTTCATAAGCACCTCCTTGTTAGCAAAAACTAATAGCCTGCGTAAAAAAATACGCGCGCCGAGTTTAGTTGCTGCTAACTCAATTATACGTCATCCAAACGCGGGTGTCAAGATGTTTTTATCCGGATTTCCGGGCGGCAGGATGCGGTAGAATGCCGCCCCTACAGTACCGTGAACGACGCGTCCGTAGGGGCGGCATCCTGCCGCCCGTCTCTGATGGACAGGAATCTTTAAACGTAGTATAATAAGACAAATTCCAGCTGGAGGTTCATTTCACCGATGAAAAAAACTTTGACTCACACAGAAGCGATTGAGGTTATATCCCCGGATGGCAGCGTGAATATCGGGGGTTCCCAGGAATGGTACCGGACGGTGCGGCAGCAGCGGTCGGGCTGCGGGCCCACCGCGGCGTCCGGCGTCATGTGGTATTTGTCCAAAACCCGCCCGCGTCTGGCGGCCTTGTGCGCCGCGGCGGACAACGCTCAGTCCAGTTTCCTGACCCTGATGGAAACGATGTTTGGATATGTGACGCCGGGAAGGGGCGGCGTGAATACCACGGCCATTTTTACCCATGGCGCCGAACGGTACGGGGCGGATCTGGGGGTACCCCTGCAAACCCATACTCAGGAAATTTCAACTTTTCGGAAATTGCGTCCCACCCTTGAGGCGCTCAGGGAATTCCTTTTGAACGCCATCGAATCCGACTTGCCGGTGGCTTTTCTCAATTTATCCAGCGGTTCCCTGAAAAATCTGGACAATTGGCATTGGGTGCTGATTATTGGATTGGATCCGGATTCTATGATGGCGACCATATGCGATCAAGGGAAATTCTGGGATATTGACATTGGCAAATGGCTGCGGACCAGTTTCCTGGGGGGAGGCATGGTGGTGGTCAACTGACAAAGCGGCAAAGCAATTATATCAAGCTCGTTGCGATTGCGGCCATGTTCGTGGATCACGCGGGTTTGCTTCTGTTCCCGGGGACCGTTTTTTTCCGGATCGCCGGCAGGATTTCTTTCCCGTTATTTGCGTATCAAATCGGGGTTTCATATGAACATACGCGGAGTTTCAAAAAATACATTTTGAAGCTCCTTCTATGCGCTTTGATTTTTCAGGGCTTTTACTTCGCGGCGCAATGGGTGGACGCGTCAGTGGATCCCGGTTATCTCAACATATTTTTCACTTTAGCGCTGGGGCTTTTTTTGATCTGGCTGGCGGACCGCCGGCGTTACCTGTTGGCGGCGGGATCGCTCGCGCTGCCTGTTTTGGCGTCCGGGGCGGGACTGACTGTGGATTATGGCGTCTATGGGGCGGCAATGATTTTATTTCTGTACCTGTTAAAGAACAAGCCTTTTTGGACGATCTTCTATTTAGGGGCCAGCACGTTTCTGTATTGCTTCTTTGCGCCTGGCGGTTCTTTTTTGCAAATGTACTGTCTTTTGGCCGCTGTGTGCTTATTCAAGCCCCTGAGTTTGCGGCGGAATATTCCGGGATGGTTTTTCTATGGGTTTTACCCGTCGCATTTGCTGCTGCTGTATGGAATCCGGGAACTATTAACGCGTTGAGGGTGGAATATGAAAGAACAGGTAACGACGCCGGTTTATCTTCGAATCGCCTTGGACATCGCTTCCAGGATTGTAAGGGGTGAATTTAAAGAAAAAACAAAGATCTACGGAAGGTCTGTTATGTCGTCGGAATACGGCGTGTCTCCCGAAACCATACGCCGCTCCGTCAACCTGCTGGCGGATGTGGACATCGTGGACGTTCAGCAAAACAGCGGGACGATCATCATCTCCCGTGAAAACGCGCAGAAGTATCTGGAGCGTTTTAACAAACAGGCGGATATCCGCGTTCTCCAGAAGAAACTCAAGGATCTCATGGAAGAGAACGAGCGCATCCATGATCAAATTGAATCCATATCCAATTCCATGATCATGATGAATGAAAAATTCGTTCGGACGCAGCCCTTTGAAAATTACGAGGTCGAGGTTCCGGAAACGTCCTGGCTAGTCGGGAAAAACATCGGTGAGCTGAAGTTCTGGCAGGCCACCGGGGCGACGGTGATCGCGATTCGCCACAAGGAGCACATCGTATTGTCTCCCGGACCTTACGCCGTATTGATGCCCAAGGACGCAATCATCTTTGTGGGCGACCTGGCTTCCATCGAAGCAGTGAGGCAGTTTGTCGGCTTCAATCCCGGGGACTGAGGCCATTATTTGGGCGGTCCCGGGCGGCAGAATGCCGCCCATCTTTGATAGACGGCAATTACGCGGGGAGGAGAGCGAGCGGATGAAACTGTTGGAAGTGGACAGTGTGGAAGCGGCCCGGCAGAAGCTTGCCGGCTGCGCGGCAGGCTGGGACTGTCCCGCGCTGCGTTTACCTGTTCATCAGGCGCTGGGCATGATATTGCGGGAAGACATCGCCGCCGGGGAGGATATCCCCGGGTTTCGCCGTTCCACTGTGGACGGATACGCTGTGCGAACCAAGGATACCGCCGCCGCGGGAGAGAATATCCCGGTACTCCTGGATGTGGCCGGACGGGTGGAAATGGGCCGCGCCGCGGACTTCTTTCTCAAGCCGGGGCAATGCGCCGAAGTCCCCACAGGGGGTATGCTGCCGGAGGGGGCGGACGGGGTGGTCATGACGGAATACGCCGAACCTTTCGGTGAAGCGGCCGCCCTGTACCAGAAGCGTGGCGCCCGGCGAAAATACGGTGGAGCGGGACGAAGACGCCGCTCAAGGCGCGCTGGTGCTGGCGCGCGGCAGGCGGATCGGTCCCCGGGAGATCGGCGCGCTGGCCGCTTTGGGGGTGACGCGGGTTCCCGTATATAAGCCGCTGAAACTGGCTGTGATCTCCACAGGGGACGAGCTTGCGGCGCCGGACGCCGTACACGGCCCAGGTCAAATCCGGGATGTGAACACTGACGCGCTGACAGCGCTGGCGCGGAAAATTTGCCCGGTATAATTCGCCGCTCTATGATTCCGCCGCCATGGACGGGATCGCCGTAATCAGCGCCCGCACGGCCGCCGCGCGAACCTCGAAGCCGTTGATCTTGCGTTATAAGGAGGATTTTGTCCTGGCGGACACCGGGGATCCGGTCCGGCCGCCTTACGACGCGGTGATTATGGCGGAGGATTTGGAAGAATTGGAGGACGGCAGTCTGCGTATACGGGCGGCGGCGGCGCCCTGGCAGCATGTGCGGCCCGTGGGCGAAGACATTGTTCAGGGGGAGATGATATATGCTTCCCCAGCGGTTTCCGGGAACGACCCTTTCCAGCACCCACGTAGGCAGCATGGGGGGACTCATGGCGCTTAGGCGGGGCGAGGCGCACATGGCGCCCACCCATTTGCTGGACGAAGCGACGGGAACCTATAATATTCCGGTTTTGAAACAGCTTTTCCATGACCGGGCGATGGTCTTGATCAAGGGAGTGGGCCGGACTCAGGGTATCATGGTGCAAAAAAATAACCCCTTGGGCATACAAGGGGTGGAGGATTTGTGTAAGGCGCGCTATATCAACCGTCAGCGCGGCGCGGGGACTCGTGTGCTGCTGGACTATTTGCTGAAAAAAACAGGCGCCGATCCCGCCGCCATCGCCGGCTACGACCGGGAAGCCGCGACGCATATGGCGGTGGCGGCCGCCGTCAAGTCGGGCGGCGCCGACGCGGGCATGGGCGTTCTTTCGGCGGCCAGAGCCATGGGATTGGATTTCGTGCCGGTGCGGGACGAGGAATACGATTTCGCGGTTCCGGAGGAATTCCTGGAGCTTCCCGCGATCCAGGCGTTTCTCGCGGTTCTCAAGAGCGGCGAATTCTTGAAGGCGCTGGAAGATATGGGCGGATACACCGGCGACCGGCGGGGGGAGATCATTCAGATACGCGATTCGTAATTTTGGAAATGCGCGTCTGCCGCCCGGGACCGTCCGGAAACGGGACGGGGCACGGCATGCCGTGCCCCCACGGGGGGAACCGGGGGCGAACCACCGCGGGGCGTCCGCCCCATTCTTATATCGGACAAAGGCGAACGAATACACTGGCCGAAAAAGTAGAGGTTTTCGACCAGGTTGAATTAAGACAAATTTTACATTACCAAATGAACTCTGTCAAGTGAAAAACTGCGAATGGAAGTTTGAAAAGTCGCGTCTGCCAGAGACGGGCGGCAAAATACCGCCCCTACACACGCGTCCCGCGCGGCGCCGTAGGGGCGGCATTCTGCCGCCCGTTTTTTGTCATCCCGGCGCCGAATCTTGGCGTTCCGGACGCCAAATTTTGTCATTCCTGACACCAAATCCCGTCATTCCGAACACCAAATTTTGTCATCCAGGCGCCAAATTCTGTCATTTTCGGCGTCAAATTTTGTCATTCCGGGCTTGACCCGGAATTTATTCTTGTCACCGGGCCCCGGGATTCCGGGGCAAGCCCGGAATGACGGGAAAAAACAGGCGCGGAACGGCGGGAAACAGACAAGCCCGGACCGGCCATAAAGGAGTGGTCGAAAACCTCTACTTTTTCGACCACTTTGGTCAAAAACCGATTCGGGGGTTACCTGATGCAATCGACACGACGCGCAAAAATCCAAGAAAGCCCGACTCAATCGGAAATAACTAAGCTGCTGGAATCCGCGGACGCCTGCCGGCTGCCTGAAACGGCGCTGCTGCTGCAGCTGATCGCGCAAACCGGCGTCCGGGCCTCCGAGGTGCGGTGCTTCACGGTTGAGGCGGTGCGG
>JAISDM010000164.1 GCA_031264885.1 Peptococcaceae bacterium
CTGGCGGAATATGCCGGAACGGTTAAAGCCGCTCCGCCTGACGAAACCGACGCGGCGGTTCAGGGTTTTGTCGCGAACGCCAACCAGCTTTTGTGCGCTCAAATGAACCAGAAGTCGGTACGTATGGGGACGACGCTGGCGATGATTCTTGTGACACCGGATGTCATAAAGCCTTACAATCTCGGTGATTCGCGGATTTACGCGCTGTCGGATGAGGGCTTCCGGCAAATTTCCGAGGATCACACACTGATCATGCAGAAGGTAAGAATGGGGATCATTACTGAGGATCAAGCGCGTTTTGACCGTGACCGCCATAAGCTGACCCAATATCTCGGCATCTTTGAGGATGAACTGACCGTTGTGGCGGAGGTTCTCGATCCGCTGCCTTTGGAGCGGGACTACCGCGTGCTGCTTTGCTCGGACGGTTTGACGGACATGGTGGACGGGGGCAGGATCGAGGAAATTCTGCGCGACGCCCTTACGCCCGCCGGCGCCGCGGATCGGTTGGTGAACGAGGCGCTCTCGAACGGCGGGAAGGACAATGTGACGTGTATCGTCGTGGACGTGGCGGGTTCCGGCGGGATGCGCGCGCGCGCCGGCATCCGCGCCGCCGAAGGAGAAGAAGGGAACAGAGAGGCCGTGGACGCGGCGGCGGGATTCCCAGCCCCAGCGGATCATACGGAAGAGAATCAGCCGACGCGTGTGAAGCCAAAGCGTGTGAAGCCGACGCGTATGCCGACGAAACCTGCCCAGCCGGAGACGTCGGAGACACACATGACGCCGGAGACTGCGCAGTCGGCGCGTGTGACCCCGCCATCTGCGGCGCCGGAGTCGCCTGTACCGTCGAGAGTGAAAAAGAAGGCGGGCTTGCGCAAAAGGATGGGTTTCAAGAGGAAACTGATTGTTTTAGCTGCGGTAGTGGGTTTATCTTTGATCCTTGCCGCCGGCGCGTTTTGGATACGCAGCGGGAAATGGCCGTGGCAGATACCGACGCCGACGCAAACCACGACGACAGAACCGACGCAAACCACGACGATGGAAGCGCCGACACTGACACCAACGCCAACGCCGACGCCGACACCGACATCTGCGCCAAGTCCGACATCGGTACCAGGCGCGACGGAAGCACCGCCGCAAGGTTTGGCGCCAGACGCGTCACCAAGCCCGACAGAGGCGCCGATATCGCCGTCGGATCCAACACCAACTTCGGCGCCGCCTCCGACACCGATGCCAAGTGGGGCGCCAATTCAGCCGCAAAACCCGGCAAACGGGTCGGGGTCAGACGCGACGAATACGCCGCCCTCAGATACGCCGGACGATCAGACGTCGGGCGCGGCGGAACAAGGCGTGACGAACACGCTGGAACAAGGTGAGATGGTTGTCGAATCGGAATCAGGTTCCATAACCTCGGAGGATACACAGGAGTAATAAAAGTAATGGAGGACGACGCTTTGGACGGCTTATTTCACAACTGGAACACTTCTTTCTCAAACACACGCGGGTGGCACATCGTTGACGATACATTGCGCGACGGGTTACAAGCGCCTAATATCACCGCTCCGGCGCTGACGGAGAAATTGATGCTGATTGACTGCATGGTTAAGAATGGCGTCTACTCGCTGATCGCTTCTTATCCGGCGGCCAGTAAGGATTTGTTCGACGAAACGGACGCCATGCTGCGCCATATACGCAATCATAATTATTCGATCGTCCCGTCACTCGCGGGACGCACCACGCCGCGGGATCTGCGGCCGATCGTGGAATTGCAGCAGCGCTTCGGGCGGCAGTTGAGGGCATATGCTTTTATCGCTTGCAGTCCCATACGCCAAAGCGTCGAAAACTGGGATATGGGATTTATCCGTGAGCGCATCGAAGAATCGTTGAAGTATTTGATTTCAGAGGATGTTTTTCCCATCATCGTCATAGAGGACAGCACGCGTTGCAACCCCGGCGATCTGAGCGAGGTTCTTCGCTGCGCGGCGGGCAGTGGCGCGAAGAGCGTCACCCTCGCGGATACTGTCGGCTGCATAAATTCGGAAGGCGTCCGGAAGCTTGTGGGCTTCGCGCGCGGAATAACCGGCAGTCGCGTCACACTTGAATGGCACGGACACAACGACCGCGGGCTGGCGCTGGCAAATGCGCTGACGGCGATAGATTGCGGCGTTGAGTATGTTCATACCACTGCGTCCGGAATCGGCGAGCGCACCGGCAATCTGTCTTTTGAGCAATTGCTTGTCAATTTATGGTTGGATGGCTGCGACGGCGTCAATTTGTCCTTCATCCATGAGTTTGCCGCGCTGACGGCGCGGTATACGCATATGCCGATTCCGCCGAATCAGCCGGTGATCGGGAGCGATATATTTACGACAGGTACAGGCGTACACGCTTCGGCAATCCTCAAAGCGTTAAAAAACAGTGACGCGGCCCTCGCGGACGCGGTGTATTCATCTATTCCGGCAAGATTGCTTGGAAGAGCGCAGAACATTGAGATAGGTCAAATGAGCGGACGCGCCAACGTCGAAGCGAAACTGCGGCAAATGGGGCTGCCCTATACCGACGAGATGGCGGAAACCATATTGGCGGCGGCCAAATCATCAAGCCGTTTTCTGACGGACGCCGAGATAACCCGTTTGGCCGATGTGAACGAATCTTGAAGTAAAGGAACAACGGATATGAAACGAAATGTGAAAGAACGCGTCGATATGATCACACTGCGAAGGCCGGCGGATGCTGCCAAGGCGGTCAGCGCGCTGCTTGCGGGCAAAATCGCGGTTATGAAAATGGGCAGTATCTGGGGCTTGTTCTTCAACCCGCAAATTCCCCGTCTCGCGGATCGCCTGAATCAATTAAAAATGCGAGAGGAGACACAGTCGTTCAGTCTCATTTGTACTTGCGGGCAGGCAAAAGAAATAGCCGACAGAGAACGGGTCAACCATGATTTTTACAGTATTACGCCGGATATGTGCCGCAAAGTAATCGTGAGATTCCCAATCAATACGGCGCTCAATTTGCCGTTCCCCTACAATGCCGGCGCGGGTACGGTTCAGTTTCAGAGCTTTGAGGCGTCGCACCCCATACTCCGCGAACTCCAGAGGCTTCTAAACGCCGAGGGATGTCCGTTCCTATCCGGAACAAGCGGAAATATCCACGGCGCGCCCGCCGTTGAAACGCTGGCAGACGCCAAGCGGCTCGCGGCATTGTTCAATATCGAGGCGTCGTTCTGGGGCATAAAAACCGAAACCGCGGTAGTTGACATACCTGCCGCGAGCGGTGAGAACAAAGGCTCTTTTCCGATTATCGGATTCAATAATCCGCTGGCGGTTGAGGTGCAGCGGTTGATGAACAAAACCGACCGTGAGTTGACCGAGAGGTATCTGGCCTCCGTATTTGCCGGACATCCATTTGAAACTTCGCTTGTGTACTCAGAAAACGCGGGGACAAAAGAGATGGATTCCGGGTCAAGCCCGGCATGACGAAATAAGATGCGCCAGATTTGAGGAGGGAAATTTGAGAACTCTTGTATTGCGTGAAACGGGACATTTCGTTTTGTCCGGTGGCGTCGATATGGTGAAGCTGCTTCAGAACGGATTGGCGGATCATGTGTCGACAGACGAGTTTTATCCTGTCAGGTACAGCAGTCTTGCGGACGATTTCGGGCAAGCCGCGCTGACGGGGTTCCGCACACAGAAGATACAGTTGGGCGATTTGGCGTCACTGAATTGTGATTGCCTTGTTCTGGGCCAAAACGCCGGATGTGGATCGGCGCGGGAACATGCCGCCGTATGCCTGTATGACGCCGGGATTCGGCTTGTATGCGCCGTGTCCTTCAACGCGACTTTCCGGCGCAACCTGATTCATTGCGGTTGCGTGCCCGCCACCGATCTGTCGCTGGCGCTCAAAGAGAGCGTGACGATGGACGACGTGCCTGATTTAAGCGAATATGAGCGCGATATATTAAAGCATGGCGGCCTGCCGAACGCTCCGGTATTGGTCAATAGTTCCCGCTGCCGCCGGGACGCGGCCATGACCATGACAGAAAAAATTCTGGCTCAGCACGCGGGTATACCCTGCATACGCGCGGGAGACGAGGTAAACGTCACGCCGGACGTTGTGTTTACATATGACGTTCATGTTCCGCTGCTGCGGCGCGCGCTTGCCGGCGCGGAAAGGCTGCGGCATCCTTGTATACTCGCTTTCGACGACCATTTCTCCGTCAATCCGGGGTTTGGGCCGATCCTTGAAATGCTGTACGAATTTACGGAGAGGTACGGAATTGTGCCGCGTTTTCTCAGCCATGAGAACGGCGGAGTTTGTCACAGCGTCATCCGCGATTATTACGCGGCGCCCGGAGGGTTAGTCGCGGGTACGGATTCCCACACCTCTACCTGCGGAATCCGTGGAGCGCTGGGTTTGGCCGTGGGCGCGGCGGAAGCGGCGGCGGCAATGAAAAACGGCGCTTTTGCCGTGACGGTTCCCGAATCGGTCAAGGTTGTATTTCACGGAAGGCTGGCGGATTGCTGCGCGGTCAAGGATGTTGTTCTTTATCTGTTAAATACCGAATTTGTCCGTGACGGCAAAACCCTCGGGCGTTTTTTGGAATTTGATATGTTGGCGATGCGGGATCGTTCCGACGACGAATTGACGGTGCTGTGCAATATGGCGGCGGAAATGGGCGCGTGGGGCGGGATAGCGATACCCGCGTCCCATGACGCGGCTGTCTCGCCAGACGCGGACGCAAGCTACGCCGATATCATTGAGATTAATCTTTCCCAAATTGTCCCAGCTGTGGCCATGCCGCACAATCCGGCAAACTATACGCCGCTCTCCGAGCTGCGGGATGATATACCGATTCACAAAATTTTCATAGGCTCCTGCACAGGCGGTCTGTTCAACGATATCCGGATCGCCGCCGATATTTTGCGAAAAAGCCGCGTCGCGGAAGGCGTTCAGCTGTTTGTACAGCCGGCTTCAAACACAATCTACAATCGAGCGGATGCGCTGGGACTGCTGGAGACCGTCGGCGACGCGGGCGGAATTGTGCTCAAACCCGGCTGCGGCGGCTGTATCGGCCAAGGCGAAGCCGCCATTGGAGACGGCGAAAACGGCGTGTGGAACAGCAACCGAAACTTCCAGGGGCGGGTCGGCAGTCCCAAGGGAAACGTTTATATAGCGAGTACGAAAACATCTGTACTTGCCGCGATCCGGGGGAGTTTAAGCAGTGGAATGACGCATCTGTAGGGGCGGCATTCTGCCGCCCGTCTTTGACAGACACGGATTCCCAAACTGCGAATTGAAGAGACAAATAGTCACTCCCGACCGTTTTCCGCCGAAATCTGACCGATTCCGCTAAATCCATTGCGGATGATGCTGCCGGCGATATACTGGGATTAGGTCGGGTTAAGTCAGGTCAAATCGGGCTAAGCCCGGTCAATGATAAAAAAATCTAAAAAACAAGGAGCGATTACAATGGCAAAAATCAACATTACCCCGGAGATGCTTAACGAACAGAGTACCAAACTGCGCCAGTACAAGACGGAGCATGAACAGGTCTACACCCAGATCAGACAGCTTGTGGGCGACATCACATCAGTCTGGGAAGGCGAATCCCAACAGGCTTTTCAGGCAAGTTTCGCTGGTAAGGAGAATGTATTTAAACAATTCGCCGACGAGATCGAACAGTTCGCTCAGCTCATGAACGATGCGGCTAGACAGATGCAGGACACCGAAGCGCAGATCACTTCACAGATGCGCCGGTAAGGATGCCTAACTGCGATTCATAGTTGGATGATTTAGCGAAACGCACCTGAGCAGGCATATGCGGATTCGGAGTTTGGGGCG
>JAISDM010000171.1 GCA_031264885.1 Peptococcaceae bacterium
AAATGCCGCGAGACGTGGTCGTCCCGGCCCAGCTCCAGGAGGGACCGGAGGTACCAGTAATTGACGGTGTCGTCCACGTCGTCTATGTAGAAATACCGTTCGGCGGCTTCCACCACATCCTCGGGCAGCCCCAGCTGAAACAGTTTCTCCATCAGGGCGCCCACGGCCTCGGCGCTGAGCCGCAGATATTTGTTCCGGATGCGCAGAACCAGCTGATCGTGGATGCTGTCCTGCAAAAAATGGCCGGTGTACAGATCGAATATGCCGTTCAGGGAGGCCCATATGTCTTCTTTGGTTGCGCTGCCGGCGCTTTTGCTGATCAGGTCGGCCAGCATGTACACGTCGTAGTGTACCTGATCCGTGGTCTTGAACATGTAACTGCCGCCCGCGTTCAGGATGCTGATGTGGTTTGTGAAATCCACGCCCAAGGCATTGTCCCGTCTCAAAATGCTCTTGAGCCGGTGTACGTATGTGTGCAGGACTTTCCTTTCGTCGGTATATTCATTGTTCGGCCAGAGGGTTTCCGCGATGGTCTCCGGGGCGCAGTATTTGTTGTTGTGTATGACGAAATATTGAAACAGGGAATTGACTTTGCCGGAATTCTGTTTCGGGGCAAAAATGCTTTGTCCGTCAAGCAAAATGTCCAGCACGCCCAGGGTTTTGACTGTGAGCGTCATTTGTTTGGACGAAGCCGCCTCGTTGATTGGATCGTTCATTTGTTTACCGCTTCACCTCCTGTAATCGACGGCGCCGCGGCATATGCCTGCCGCGGGCTTGCGTTTTCCAGAAACCTATAGGTTTCTGGAATTCCATTTCTTCCAAAAAATTGTGTCGAAAACACGAAAAAAACCACGGATTTTTAATCCGTGGCGCAGCAAAATCATCCAAAAACCGATTTCCAGAAACCTATACCTTTCCGGAAAATCATATCAAATTTTGTCGGTTTGGCTCGAATCAAACCGTATAAATGGGCTTCCCTTGTCAATTAATGTCAGTTTATCATCTGTTTTGCGGATTGTCAACTATACAATTGAGATTCCGCGATTCGTAATTTGGAAAAATTAGTGCCTGCTCAGGGGCAGGGCGCCCCCTATGGTTACTCGCTCCCGTCATTCCGGCTTTATGCCGGAATCCATTCTCTTGTTCATCATTTTTTGGATTCCGGGACAAGCCCGGAATGACAGGATATGACGCCGCCCCAACGGCCCCCTGAGTAGTCTCTCATGATTCTCCGCTCACCACACAGAACGACCCCCACTCCGAGCGACTTTAAAAAGTTTTTTATCGCTGCCAGAATCTCCTCTTTATCCTTACATTTTTCAACGATCTCCGCAATCATCATAAGCATTCCATCCCATTGTTTATCTGTCATGACCTCATTTTCCGTCACCAAAGTATTCATTGCTTCCGTCCTTTCGCTTCCGCTTTCCCAATCAAGCCCATTCGGCATACGAATCATCACCTGCTATGCCATTATTATACGCCGTTCTATTTTGGGGCGCAATCGAATTTATACGCCGCCGTTATGTTTGACTTTACACAATAATTCAGTTAATATATATGGTGTAAATAATAATAAGAGGAAGGAGACTGTAGCACAAATGAGCAGAATCGTTATCACAAGCTACGCGAGGACCCCTTTGGACAGCCAGAAAGGGCAGGAATTCAGAGAGATGACCATCCCTGAATTGGCTGTGATTCCCGTGAGCGCCGCCATCGAGCGTTCGAGACTCGGCGACAAAGACGTGGACGGATTGGTCATGGGCAATGTCAACCAAGGCACCGGTGAAGCCGCCAATCTGGGCCGCCATGTGGCGCTGAAAGCCAAGCTGGATTACACCACGGCGCTGGCTTACACGGTGAACAGAATCTGCGGATCCGGCTTCCAGGCCGTGGCGTCTTCCATGATGGAGATCTGGGCCGGAGAAGGCAGCGTATACGTGGCCGCCGGCTGCGAGATGAACAGCCACCGCCTGGTTTCTCTGCCCATATCCTTCAGTTGGACGGGCATCCCCAGAGGCGGCGCTCTCCTGGGCGGCCCGGCTTACGACGGGGATCCCTGCTTCCCCAGCGAAATCTATGGCAAAATGTACGGCCCCGCTTTCACTGTGGAGAAAGCGGCCAAGCTCTACGGCATCCCCAGAGAGGATTCCGATCTGTTTTCTTACGACAGCCAGATGAAAACGAAAAAAGCCCAGGCCGGCGGGCGTTTTGCCAATGAAATCGTTCCCATCGAGTATCCTCAGACAGACAAAAAAGGGAAGGTCAACAGGGTCAAATGCGACGCGGACCTGCATCCCAAGCCGAACACCACCGTGGAGGTTCTCGCCACATTGCCCCCCGCTTTCCTGAAAGACGGCATCGTCACGGCGGGCAGCTCCTCCGGTTCCAACGACGGCGCGGCAGCCATTGTGGTCATGACGGAAGAGGAAGCCCAGAAACGCGGCCTGAAGCCCATCGCCTACCTGAACGCCTTCGCCTTCGGCGGAGTGGATCCCACATTGATGGGCACCGGACCCGTTCCCGCGCTCCAGAAGCTTCTCAAAAAAACCAACTTGACCTTTGACGATATTGACGTGCTTGAAATCAACGAAGCCTTCTCGGCACAGGTATTAAGCTGCCTCAAGCTGCTGGGGTACTCCATGGATTCCCCCATCTACCGGCGGCTGAACCCCAACGGCGGCGCGGTGTCCATCGGGCATCCGGAAGGCTGTACCGGCGTGCGCCTGACCATGACGGTCGCCGAGGAACTGCGCCTGACCGGCAAGAAATACGGGATCGCCAGCGCCTGCATCGGCGGCGGCCAAGGCGCCGCGATTTTGCTTGAAAACGCTCAGATTTAATTGTATAATAAATCAAACCGTAAATTAAGGCCGTGGTTTTTCCGTTAAAATCAAAAAATTCAATAAAAATCAAAAGAAGGAGTGTGTTGAATTTATTTATGTTTAACAAAGTCGTCACTGCCGCAGAGGCGGCCAAGAAAATTTCCGACGGAGCGTTTATCGGATTAAACGGCGTCGGCGGATCGGGAATCCCCATGGAATTGGTGGATGCTATTATTGACCGTTATAAAGAAGACGGGCATCCCAAGAATCTGTCCTTGATTCATTCCGGAGGGAACGGAGGCGCTTTCGCGTTAACCTCCCCGGAAGGTCTCGTCGGCACTTATTACGGCGGATTTGCCGGAGCGGATCCCGCGGTCATGGACGGCGACAGAATCCCCTCTTATTCTCTGACGCAGGGCATCGCAACCCAGCTGTACCGCGCCCAGAGCATGGATATGCCTTATCTTTCCAAAGCCGGTCTGCATACATATGTGGATCCCAGGCAGCAGGGCGGAGCCATCAACGCCAAAGCCAAAGAGAAATCCATTGTGGAAGTGCTGGAGATCGGCGGGGAGGAATATCTCCACTTCAAAATCCCCCCGGTGACCGTGGCGCTGATCCGGGCTACCACCGCCGACAAGGACGGCAACTTGGTCAATGAGGAAGAATCCATCAAAAACGAGATTTATCCCTTGGCCGCGGCCGCTCATAACAACGGCGGAATCGTTATCGCGCAAGTCAAGAACCTGGTGGAGTTCGGCCAGATCGACGCCGCCGACGTGAAAGTTCCGGGTATGCTGGTGGATTATGTGGTGGTGTGTTCCGATCCGGTGAAATACCATCCGCAGGGCATGGGAATGACCTTCCAGATCGGCGCCACCGGCCACGCGCGCGTGGACGCGGACTCGATCCCCATCGAAACCTGGGCGCCCAAGAACGAGCGGCTGGTTTTGGCGCGGCGCGGCGCCCTTGAGCTGTGGCCCGGATGTATCTCCAACGTGGGCATGGGCGCTCCCGACGGCATCGCCTACGTAGCGGCCTCGGAAGGTTTATACGATATGTTTTATTCCACCAACGAGTTAGGCGCGGTGGGCGGCGTCACCGGCGGCGGGTTCTTCTTCGGCGGCGCTTTTAACGCGCACGCCTACATGGATCACCACCTTATGTTCGATTTCATCAACGGCCACGGCCTCGACATCACCTTCCTGGGCGCCGCGGAAATCGACGAAAGCGGATCGGTCAACGTGACCAGGATCGCCGGTCGCACCAACGGCTCAGGCGGCTTCGTCAACATCTCCTCCAGCACCCACAAGGTCGTGTTCTTGGCCACACTGACCGCCGGCGCCAAGATGACGGTGGAGAACGGCGCCCTCAAGATTCTCCAGGAAGGCAAGCCCCTGAAATTCGTCCCGGAAGTGGAACAAATCGCCTTTAACGGCAAAGAGGCCGTCAAAAAAGGCCAGGAAGTGATCTACATTACCGAACGCGCCGTCTTCAAGCTGATCAACGGCAAAGTGACCCTCATCGAATACGCGGAAGGTCTGGATCTGGAAAAAGACATCATCGCCAATATGAAATTCCGGCCCGACATCGCCTCCGATGTGAAACCGATCCCGGCATTTTGTTTTGCCTCGGGCAAAATCGGCTTAAAAGAGCAGTGGGAAAGGAGATTATCCTCATGAAACTAGATCAGGTTCACGCCGTCGTCACCGGCGGGGCTTCCGGTATGGGCAAAGCCACCGTTCAGGCGCTCATAGCCGAAGGCGGAAAGGTTTGTATCGTCGATTACAATAAGGAATGGGGCGAGGAATTAGCCAAATCTCTGGGCGCAAACGCCTATTTTGAATTTGCCGACGTCTCCGATCCGGCCAGAGCGGAAGAGATCGTGAAGGGCGCCAAGCAAAAATTCGGGTACGTCAACGTGGTCGTCACCTGCGCGGGCGTCGGCTCCGGCACGCGCGTTCTTCCGCGGGGCGGCGGGGTTTTTCCATTGGATACCTTTAAAAGGGTTCTCGACATCAACCTGGTCGGCACCTTCAATTATACCTGCCAGGGCGCTCTCGCCATGACTGAGGCGCCGGGGAACGAGGACGACGAACACGGCGTCATCATCAACTGCTCGTCTCTGGCGGCTTCCGGCGGACAAATCGGCCAAGCCGCCTACGCGGCGTCCAAATCAGGCGTCAACGCCATGGTTCTGCCCATCGCCCGGGAACTGGCGCGGGTTGGAATCCGCGTCAACGCCATCGCCCCGGGACTCATCTCCACCAACATCATTCCCGTCGATATGGAAAACAGGCCGAAGGTCCGGAGAGACGAAATGCCCGAAGATCCCAACAATCCTATGGCCAAGGACTTTATTTTTCCAAAGAGACAGGGCCGGGCCACCGATTTTTCGTCGCTTGTCCTTGAGGTCATCCGGAACACCCTGATCAACGGCGCCGTTTTGCCCTTGGACGGCGCGATCCGCTTCTCGCCCAAATGGTAAACATCCGATCGGAAAAACCGGAAAGGAGCTTTCCCCATGTTTGATTTTACCGGGAAATACGTAGTCGTCACCGGCGGGAACAGAGGAATCGGCGAGGCCGTCGTCCGGCGTTTTTTAAACGAGAAAGCGGCGGGCGTGGCTGTGCTGGATGTGGCGGAGGGCTTGGCTTACGCGGATCCGTCCGAAGGCGGGATCCTGTACATCGGCTGCGATATCACCAACCGGCCCGCCGTCGCTTCCGCCTTTGAGCAAATATACGCCAAATTCGGCCGGGTGGACGTCCTCGTCAACAACGCCGGCATTACAAGAGACGGCATGTTCCACAAGATGAGCGACGACAATTGGGACAGCGTGATCAACGTAGACTTAGGCGGCGCTTACAACTGCACCCGGCAGGTCATCAACCGGATGCGCGGTCAGGCCGGCGGCAGGATCATATTCATCTCGTCCATATCCTTCTACGGAAACGTCGGACAAGCCAATTACGCCTCAGCCAAAGGCGCTCTCGTCTCTCTGACCAAAACCCTCGCCAGGGAGTCCGCCCGCAAAAACATCACAGTGAACTGTCTGCTGCCCGCCGCCATTGAAACCGGCATGCTGGAAAGTCTTCACTATGATAAAAACGATCCCAACGGTCCGCGTATGGGCAAACCCGAAAACGTCGCCAGCCTTATCTGTTATCTCTGTTCCGACGAAGCGGATTTCATCAACGGCGCCTGCATCGACATCAACGGCGGCGCGCGCTGATAATTATATAAGCGCGTCCGCAGGGGCGGCGGAACCGTTGCTCCTCCGGTACCGCGAATGACGCATCCGCAGGGGCGGCGGAACCGTCGCTCATCCGGTACTGCGAATAGCGCATCCGCAGGGGCGGCATCCTGCCGCCCGGGACCGTCCGGAAACGCGTATCCGTATAGACACGGTTCACCGCATTTGATATAATCGCAATAACAGATAAAGGGAGGTTTTGCATCATGAATTTGACAAGCAGTGGATTAGCAAAAGGGATTTTTGTGGTTGACACCCATGTCCACGCGCAGCGGCACGCCTACGGATTCCAGAAAAAAGGCGAGGATCCGGATTATGCCGCCTTAGGCTCGGGTATGGCCAAATCCGTCGTCTACGACAATTCCCCCAGACTTCTTTATCACATGGACCGTTACGGTGTGGACGTGGCGGTCATTTTCCCCGCTTTCGGCATGACCAACGAGATCGATCTGAAAATCGTGGACGACCATCCCGACCGGTTTATCGCCTTGGCCTGGGACGTGGAAACCCGCCGCAAATCCGAAAGCGGTGAAAAAAAATGGAACATCAAGGACTCTATCGCCGAATTGGATCAACTGCTGTCCACCGGTCGTTTCAAAGGTATCGGCGAGGGTTTTTCCAGCGGTCATCAAGTAGGCATCAGCTGGCAGGAACATTTGGAGATGTATTGTCAATATATGGAATTATGTCGGAAATACAAAACGCCCGCCCAATATCATACCGGCTTCCCCAACGGATACGTAGGAGGGCCCGGCTTGGCCTCCATGGTAGGCAATTATGAAAGCCCCTGGGCCAATCCGCTCCACGCCCATGAACTGGCCGCCCTGTATCCCGACGTTCCCATCATTCTCTGCCACTCCGGCATCGAAGGCAGCGGCTATTACACAGACCTGTACACACAATGTCTGCACGTGGCGGCCAGCCATCACAACGTATACCTGGAATGCGGCCAGTGGTGGGCCGAGCTGTATGAAGTTCCTCTGAAGGATCCCAACATCGGCGCGGAGAAGCTGGTTTGGGGCACGGACTGGGGCGCCTCCTGCACACCGCAGTCCTGGATGCCCGGCTGCGTTCCGGAGACATTCTGCAGCCAGGACAACAAGATCGGCCCTCCGTCCCATCAAGTGGACGTATACGGCTGGAGCATGAGAGAGTTGGGTAAGCTGAACATCCCGCAGGACGATCTGAACCTGATCCTGGGCGGCAACGCGGTTCGCATCTTCGGAATCAAAACGCCCCACACCCGTTTGTTTAAAGAATATCTGGGCAGACCCAGCCTGAACGTTTATCCCGACCACGGAGACAAGAAAAAGAAATAACCCGCGAATCATCCGCGTCTGTCAAAAGCGGGCGGCAGAATGACGCATCCGTAGGGGCGGCATTCTGCCGCCCGTCTTTGCGGTCGCGACACCACCCCTGCCCCTCCGGGTTGGGGAATATTATGCGTCCGCCCATATGTGTTCACCGCCACATCAGCGCCACCGAGAAGAATTCGCGGAAATAGCCCAGCGCGCCGAGATAAGCGTAACGGTCGGGCGCTTTCAGCGCGTAGCCCGTCGCTCCGCCGCGCTCCGCAAGCCACCGCGCCCGAAACAGGTGGTAGCCGTTTGAGCAGATCAGCGCGTCGGTCACGTCACCGTACTCCGAGCGCAGCAATTCAAGCGAAAACCGAATGTTCTCCGCCGTGCTTGTGCTTGCCCCCTCCGTCAATATGCGCTCCGCCGCGATCCCATGCCCGGCAAGCCAGCGTTTCATGGCCTCCGCTTCGGATACGTCCTCATCCGCGCCTTGCCCGCCGGATACAACGCAGACTACCTCGCCGTGCCGTTCCAAATATTCGCGGGCAGTCCTCAAGCGCGATATCAGCGTCGCGCTCGGCTCAGAGCCGTTCAGCCCCGCGCCAAGCACAATTAGGTATTTTGACGGCGGCGGTTCGTCAAGCGCGGAATCGCTGCGCGCGTTCACAAGGATCGCGGTTTCAATTGAGATAAACGTCACAGCAAACAAGAACGCCAAAATCAGCCACGCGCAGCGCAGCCGGCGAACCCATCGCCAACGCCGGTTCAGCAGGCACAAACCGCCGTACAGCGCCACCGCGCCCGCCGCGGGCGGCGAGATTTGCCGCAGAAAGAATCCCCCCGGCAGCGCGGCTCCCACGCCTGCGCCGGCCACGGCGATAACGGCGGCGGCGATCAGCGCAAAACGGGTCTGGCGGGCAAGTTTCAACGCGTTATCACTCATTGACATCACCCGTCATACGTGCTGTCCGGCGTCATTCCCTGAGGCAGGGAGGGCATCGCGCCTCTGCTTTCGTATGTGCCGTCCTCCAGCCCCAGTATAATATATTTTTCTAAGCACTTCCGGCTTTCCTCGTCCAACCCCAGCCTTCTGAAGATGAATCCCAAGCCGTAATACGCCTTTCCGGATTGGGGATCCAACTCCACCACATTGACCAAATACCGGATCGCCTGATAAAAATTCAAATCAGACTCCTCTTGTTTGTTTTCGTTATACAGATCCAGCGCATACTGACTGTAGGCCAAACCCAAGTAATAATGCGCCTCCGCCTGGTCCGGATCCAGCACAATCGCCGCCTGAAGCATCCAAATGGACGCGACGGGATCGCGGTCGTCCAAACGTTTTTTCGCTTTTTCCAACAGATCCCTCGGAATGTGCCTGTCGTAGGCGTGGAGCCATCGTACATACGCCTGCTGCGCCTCGTGATACAAATCGTGTCCCAGTATGTAAATCATCGTATCCACCACAGATCTCCAAAAATCTATGAGGCGGGGCCATTCCTCGCTGGTGATTAACTCCGCGAATATGGGATAATCGAAATCGGCCGTTTGCCGGACCGGCGTCCACTCCGTCGGAGATAACCGCACATAGGCGATGTAATTTTTCCAGCTGTCATTCCAAGGTTGATAATCTTTCACCATGCGCGTTTACGCCGGGCAAAAACGAGCCGCTCCGATCACTTGCGCCAGCTCGTGTACGCCCTCTTCCTCCATCCATTCTGTCAGACCGTCCACAATACGGATCCCCGTCATGGGATCGCGAAAATTCCCCGTGCCCACCGCCACCGCGGCGGCGCCGGCCATCAGGAATTCCAGGGCGTCCCGATGGTCTGTGATGCCCCCCATTCCAATGACAGGCACAGATACCGCGCCGGCGGTCTCCCACACCATCCGGAGGGCGACGGGCTTCACGGCGGGGCCGGACAGTCCGCCCACCCCGCGGGGCAGCACAGGCCGCCTTTTTTTTATGTCAATGGCCATTCCCGCCACCGTATTGATGAGAGAGATGATATCCGCGCCTTCCGCTTCCGCCGCTCTGGCGATTTCCGTAATGTCCGTCACATTGGGCGTCAATTTGACAATCAAGGGCAGACGGGTTTCACACCGTACGCTTCTCACCACTTCCGCCGCCATCTGAGGATCCGTGCCAAAAAACATCCCCCCATGCTCCACGTTGGGACATGAAATATTCACTTCCAGCGCGTGAACGCCCTCAACTCCGTTTAATTTCTCCGTTATAAGCGCGAATTCCTTCACGGAATGCCCGTTAATATTGGCGATCACCGCCAAATCCCGCCCTCTCAGCCAGGGCAGTTCCTCGGATATAAAGGCGTCCACGCCGGGATTCTGGAGTCCGATGCTGTTTAACATGCCGGCGGCGGTCTCCGCGATCCTCGGGAGGGGATTGCCCGGACTGGGCTTCAATGTCAAGCCCTTGACCGCGATGCCGCCCAATCTGCCGATATCATACCACTCGTTGAATTCCCGCCCGAATCCAAAACAGCCCGAAGCGCCGATCACGGGGTTTTTTAAGGTCAGACCACTGAGCCTGGCCGTCAAATCAACCATCCCACCGCACCTCCGCCCCATCCAGCACAGGCCCGTCGCCGCAAACACGCGCCCGCCTCACAACGCCGTCCGCGCCGGCGGCGGAAACGGCGCAGCCCATGCAGACACCCAGCCCGCAAGCCATGCGTTCCTCCATTGAAATTTGGCAAGGCATCCGGCGGACTCCGCAAATCTCCGTCAAAACCCTCAGCATGGGCGCCGGCCCGCAGGCAAAAACGCTTCCCCCGCCTTGGGAGCCGCATACAGAGACATCTCCCGCGCCGGAATCGAAGAAACCCTGCGCGTCAGCCACTTTGAGAAGCAGCTCCGTCACCAAACCCTTATATCCGCCCGATCCGTCGTCGGTGGCGGCATACGTCCGGCATCCGGCGGCTTCCAGTACATCCGCGCCAAAAAGACCGGCTTTGTTCTGCGCGCCCAAAAACGCCCCGACCTGGATCCCATCCGCCGTCAGCGCCCGCGCCAGGGGAAGCAGAGGCGCGATTCCCACGCCGCCGCCCACCAAGGCCGCCCGCCGCAGTCCGCGGTCCCACCAGAAACCGCGCCCCAGCGGCCCCATGACCCGCAGCGAATCCCCGGGCGCCTTACGCGCCATCGCCCGGGTGCCTCTGCCCACAGCCCGGTAGTGAACGGACACCGTTCCCGCCGCCGCGTCCATCCCGGACACACTGAAAGGCCGCCTCAAGAAAGGATCCTGAGCCTCATCCCCGGACACAGTCATCATCACGAACTGCCCCGGTCGCGCCGCAGCCGCAATCTCGGGCAAATCCAACGTCATTCGATATATTTCCCGGGAAATTGCGGCGTTTTCCCGCACCTTTCCCCAATAATCCCCCGCCATAGCTGCATCCTCCAACTTAACCGATTATTCCGGCGCCCCATCCTGTCATTCTGGGTCAAGCCCGGAATGACGAAACCTGCGATTCGCAGGAAATCCGCGCCTGTCAAAGACGGGCGGCAGAATGCCGCCCCCTACAGACGCATCATTCACGGTACCGCACCCTAAATATTGCTAGGCTTGTCTATCCCCCGTCATTCCGGCGCCCCATCCCGTCATTCCGGGCTTGTCCCGGAATCCAGGTCCTTCTTTTGGATTCTGGGACAAGCCCAGAATGACAAGATGTGACAGTTTTCGGACGGACCCGGACAGCAGCCGCCCCGCCCCTACCGCGGTTTGCGGCTGCCTGGCTTCTCAATGGGGATATTGGCCGCGCACAAAGGGCATTGCGCCGGGTCGTAATGCTCCGCCTCCAACTGCAGCAGCGAAAAATACGGCACGGTCAGCTTCGCCTTCCCCCCGCTGCGGTCTACGATGGATCCCGCGCCCACCACCTGAGCGCCCAGCGCGGTCATCACATCCACCGCTTCCTGCGTGGTCCCCCCGGTGGTGATTACATCCTCCACCACCAGAACCCTCTGCCCCGGTTTGATTTCAAAAGCGCGGCGCAATGTCATTTTGCCGTCGTCGCCCCGCTCCGTAAACAAGCTGGTGATCCCCAGCTGCCGGGCCACCTCATAGGACAGGTTGACCGCCCCCACCGCCGGGCCCACCACCGCCTCAGGCCGATCCTCCCGGAAACGCTCCGCCAAACCGGCGCACACCTTCGCCGCCAGCAACGGCTCTTTCAGAAGCAGCGCGCATTGGACATAAACCTTCCCGTGAAGCCCGGACGTATACCGAAAGTGTCCCTCCCGAACCGCCTCCACACTCTTTAGGATATCCCATATTTCCCGCTGACCCAACATGAACTCACCCGCCTCTCTGATTTCGCCCGTTTATCCTTCGTACATTACTTTGCCGTCTCTCATGGTCATTCTCCCGCCGGCCACCGTCAATACCGGCCATCCTTGATAAACCCGCCCGTGATAAGGGCAGTTCCTGCCCTTGGTGTACAGCGTTCCCCGATCCACCCGTTTTGACAGCTCCGGATCGATCACCACCAAGTCGGCGCGCCCTCCTGCCCTCAGCCGCCCCCGGTCCTTCCGGCCCAGAACCTCCGCGGGTCCCAGGGTCATTCGCGCGATTAAGTCCATCGGGCGCATCTTCTCCCGAACCACCAGCGCGTCCCAAACCACGGCCAGCGCCGTCTCCAAGCCGCTGATGCCATTGGAAGCGTTCTCGAACTCGCAGTCCTTATTCTCCGCGTCCCAGGGCGCGTGATCCGTTGCGATGCAGGTGATCAGCCCCGATTTCACCGCCTCCAGCACCGCCCTCCGATGCTCCTCCCCGCGCAAGGGCGGACTGACCTTAAAGCTCGTATGATATCCTTGAACATCCGCGTCTGTCAGCGTCAAATGATGCGGCGTGGCTTCCGCCGTAACCGGGATCCCGGATTCAGCCGCAAATCTCAGCAATTCCACACTCTGCCGGGCGCTGATATGGGCCAGGTGCATTTTGCCGCGGGTCAGGCCGGCCAGCAGAATATCCCGCGCCACAGCCACCGCCTCGCTCTCCGCCGGGATCCCCTTCAGCCCCAGCCGGGTAGACCAATAGCCCTCGTGCATCAAGCCCCCGTCCTTCAAGTCCGGATCCTCGCAGTGATCGATGACCGGAATGCCAAAGGGTTTGGCGTATTCCAGCGCCCTCCGCAGAACCAGCCCGCTGACCACCGGATTGCCGTCGTCGGATATAGCGCAGGCCCCCGCCTGATACAATAAACCGATCTCCGAGATTTCCTTCCCCTCCGATTGCTTGCTGACGGTTCCGATGGGAAGCACCTCCGTCAGTCCAAACCCGGCGCCTTTGCGGAGAATGTATTCCATCACCGTAGGATCGTCCCCGCGGGGGCTGGTGTTGGGCATGGCGCAGATGGTGGTAAAACCTCCCGCCGCCGCCGCCATAGAGCCTGTTTGTACGGTCTCGTGGACCTCCCCTCCCGGCTCTCTCAGGTGAACATGCAAATCAATCAGTCCGGGCGCCACGATTTTGCCGCTTACATCCACAACCCGCGCGCCGGCGGCGTCCAGTCCCACGCCCATTTCTTGAACGACGCCCTCCGCGATCCGCACATCCATGACTTGTTCCGTTTGGCTGGCCGGATCCAGAACCAATCCGCCTTTCAGAAGGATCCCTTCGCTCCCCGCGCCGCCCGCCGCGCCTCCGTTCACCGCTTCCGTCATTCCCCGTCGCCTCCTTTCCGGCCCGCCATCAAGTACAGCAATGCCATCCGAACCGCCACCCCATTGGTCACTTGCTCCTCAATCACAGACTGGACGCCGTCGGCGATCTCGCCGGATATTTCCACACCCCGGTTCATAGGGCCCGGATGCATCACCAGACAGCCGGAATCCGCCAATTTCAGGCGGCGCGCGTTCAATCCGTACCGCTGACTGTATTCCCGTATGCTCGGGAACAAGCCGGACGCCTGCCGTTCCCTCTGAATCCTGAGCATCATCACCGCCTGAGCGTTTCGCACCGCCTCGTCCATATCCCAGGTGATTTTCGCCCCCATATCCTCCAACCCGGGCGGCATCAAAGTCGGCGGGCCGCACAGCCAGACCTCCGCGCCCATGGTCCTGAAACCGGATAAATTAGAGCGGGCCACCCGGCTGTGAAGCACATCCCCCACAATGGCCACCTTCATCCCCTTGAGATCCCCTAATTTATCCCGCGCCGTATAGAGATCCAGCAGACTCTGAGTCGGATGCTGATGCAAACCGTCCCCGCCGTTGATGACCCGCGCCGAAACCGTCCGCCCCAAGTAAGCGGGCGCGCCCGACATCGGATGCCGGATCACAATTAAGTCCGCCGCCATCCGGTTCAGGGTTTGACCCGTATCCCTCAGGCTTTCCCCCTTGGACACACTGCTGGCGGCCGCGTTAATGTTCACCACATCGGCGCTCATATATTTCCCCGCCAGCTCAAAAGAAGTCCGTGTGCGCGTGCTGTTTTCATAAAAAAGATTCAATACGGTCCGGCCTCTCAAAGTGGGCACCTTCTTAATATCCCGCTCCAGCACCCGTTTTAATTCAGCGGCGTTTTGCAAAATCAGATCGATTTGGCCGGCGTCCAACTGCTCCATAGAAATCAAATCTTTAAAATCCAGCTTCCCGTAATCCGAGCCCATACCGTCACCTCCTCCTGTTCAGCGAATCCTGACATCGGATCGGAGACATCCCCGCTTCTATACTCGTGTGCGGAAACACATACCCCGCCGGCGCGCGTAAAAAAACGCCTCCCCCGCAGCCGGGAAAGGCAAGGCACACATCCATATAAGGGCGTTCCGCCCCCGCCTCAAAGGCCCGTCACAACGGGCCCCTTTGTCCTTCCCAGCCTCACAGGGCTGATTTAAAGGATCCTCTTGATTTATTCTACAAAACCACGCCGCCCTTGTCAAGGCAAACGTCCTGGTTAATTCTTAAAATCCTTCAGGGTATCCTGTGTCGCGTTATAAATGTCGGATATGTCAGAATGCGTCTGCGCGATGGCCGCGGATATATTGGTCACTTTCGTGTCAATCGCCGCGATGGATTCCGCCGCCGCGCCCGAGATTTTGTCCGTTTGAGAAACGGTCTGCTGGGATTTATTGGCAAGCGCCTTGACCTCCTGAGCCACCACCGCGAAAGGCTTGCCGTGTACGCCCGCCCTGGCCGCTTCGATAGACGCGTTCAACGAAAGAATGTTGATTTGCTGCGAAATAGAGGTGATGTCCTTTGACATTCTGCCGAATTGATCGATCGCTTCGTTGACGCTTCCGATGGAACTGACAATTTCATCCGACAAATCGCTTATACTGGAGATATCGCCCAAAATTCTGTCGATGCTCTCAAGGTTTACCCTCGACAGGTTCACAATCTTCACATGATCCATATCGATCACGTCTTTCTCATTCTGGACGCAATTGCTGGGTATGTCGAAGCCGAGCGCGATCCTCCGCGCCATGTCGTAACAGGATTCAGACCCGCACGCCCCGCAGTCGAACATCCTTTTCTCGTCGGTCAGCTTGCCCAGGGCGGCGAACGCCTTCTCTACCCGATCCTCGGTCACACTGTCTTGCGCGGTGTTTTTCGGCGCGTACTTGCGCAAGAAATCGTCAAGCCGGAACATATCGTCAAACCTTTGATAAAGCGCGTCGCATTGCGATTTGTCATAGTTGGTCAACACATTCTTGCGGTTCTTATCCATGACGACGCCCACTTCGAATCTGTTAAAACGGTGGGAACAGCCTGTCCCCACATTGCACCCTTCGGTACAGTTTAACACGTCGAACAGCGCGGGAAGATCACTCTCACGCTGCTTCGCGAACAATTTAAGCGCGCCGTAAACGGTTTCCTGCCCTTCCGCCTGATCTATGCGCAGCTGCTTGCCCAAATAAAACTCAATGTTTTCCTTCAGCCCGCCCGGCATCGAAAACAGACGCCCCAGCGCCGCTTCTTCATGGTCAAAATCCGCCGTCTCCGCCGGCAGCTGAATGTTATGACTTACGATGTATTCATGTAACTTCTTCAATGTAACGTTATAGTTTATATAACCGGTATCATCAAATTCATGTGATTTCGCTATACAAGGCGAAAGAGCCGCTATACTGCCGCCGACGTTGCGGTATTTTTTCATGTACACAGCGGTGCAAAGCATGGGACTCTGCACCGGCGACAGGTATTTTATCAGTTCATGCTCGTATAACAGTATATAATTTACAATCGCGGGGCAAGGCTGCGTAATGAGCGGCCGGGGATTCTCTTTTTGAATAAACCGGATATGCGCCCATATGCAAATATCGGCGCCCAGAGATACGTCATATATTTTTTTGACGCCCATTTTCCGCAGCCACGCAAGCATCCTGCCGCCCTCGGACCCGCCGACGCGGGCAGCCGGCGCGGCGAACATTGAAATGGACACCCCGTTTTTGAGATCACGCAAGAAACGCTCGGTATCGTCCACGTAATCCCGCGCGTGATGTTTGCACGCGCGGATACACGCGCCGCAGGCGATGCACCTCTCCTTATTGACCCTGACCTTTATTTGGCCGTCCTTTATGTATGTGACGCTCGCGCCTTCCATCGGACACGCGCGCACACATCTGTTGCAGCCAACACACGCGGATTCGTCGCTTATAATTAACTGTCGCATTTAAATCTCTCCAAATCTCTCAAAGACCGCCGCGCCACTTCTATACTCGCGAGTATGAACCGCCGCCGCCATTCCCCCCGGACCGAACCCCGGCCCGCGGCACTGCGGGCATTAAGGACTTGTTGAATAATAAACTGATGAATTTCACGCCGCAATTTCGTCGTCAGGCAAGGCGGAGGAGGGAGGCATACCCGGGGCGGTATGGCGACTGACGACAACGTAGCCTGGCGGCGAAAGGGCAAGTGAA
>JAISDM010000033.1 GCA_031264885.1 Peptococcaceae bacterium
GCCGTTGTACAGGTTAACGCTGTTGGATATTAATCCAGGTTCGCTTGCCGCGCGCGCGAAGGATCTCTTTTGGCTGAACAGTCAATGTCTCAAACCGGACAGAGAGCGTTGGTGCGCGGCGTGCGGCGAATTCTGTGAGTGGTTTGACCGGATGCCATGGTATGTCAAGGAGCCGCGCAAAATGATGTTGTGGCACGGATTGTACTATGATGAGAACGATCATTTGGTCACGGAAGGACGCGGCGTGAAATGGCGTAAAGGGTATGAAACAGCGGCAGAAAGATTGGCAAGGGAAGAAGAGAAAGAAATGGATTCCGGGTCAAGCCCGGAATGACGGGGTTTGAACGGGCGCATCGGAAGTGACTGGAGGATGCAAGTAAGTATGAATATTTATGATCATTTTTCTTCCAAGGATATCGCTGATTATTGTGAGAAAACAGGGCATAGCTTCAATCCGTTGGAAATGGCGGTCATCGTCGCCCACAACGACAGGACGAGGAAAGAGCGGCATATGGCTTGGCGGCAGATAATTGAAGAGTATCCGGACATGCCGATTCCCGGGAGATCCGGGGTCAGCGCGAAAGACAGTCTGCATGATTCTCTTATGGATGAGATTGCTTGGGAAGAGAAATGGATTGAGAATTTTTACACACAGGGCGACGACATTGTATACCTCTTTAATGAAAACTGCTATTCTTCTGTTGAGAAAGCGTGGATAGCTATCAACGACGATATGATGGCAGGTTTTAACCGGGATGGTACAACTACTATTTACAGAGATAGAATTAATGGAGATAATAGAAGCTGGGTCACTCTTGATTCTAATGGAGAAGTTGTTCATTTCGGCGGTTTGTACAGCCGCGAATGCCCATGTAATCTATACTACTACCTTATCTACCTTCCCATGCCGTTTGAAACGGGAGATTTGGCGGCGCTGCCGGATGGAACGCCGTTTGTATTGAAAGATTTGCTATGGCAGAAGCCGGAATACAATGACTTTTTTACCGGAAAAATAGATGCTGAGCCTAGTTGGGGCACTCTTTTTCATTATTATTCCATAGACGGCGAATCCGGCAGGTTATGCTTCGAAAACGGGAGATCTGACGACATATGGAGATTACGATATTTCGAGGGTGAATTATGTGGGCGTGACCGTTTCTTGAAATATCTGAGCCAATACATCAAAAATGGATACGACCGCGCGGATTGGCTAATAAACGCGTTTCTGAAATTTAAGACGGAGGCCGACTGTGAGGATATGAAGCGTCAGGATTCCCGGTTGTTTTTTTGATCCATGAAGAAAGGAATCATATGTTCAAAATAAACTTTAAAGAATGGCGCGTGTTTGAGAAAGCGTGGCTGCTGTCTTTCTTGACGGTCATCGTCGCGGCGACCGTTTATTTCTCGGCGACGGGAACAGATTGGTCAAGCACGGAGAGCATCCTCCTGAACTGGGCTGTTTCGCCGGTCAGCGCGATTACAGGCATACTCTGCGTCGTCCTCGCCGCAAAAGGGAAAATTTCCAACTGGACATACGGAATCGCCAATTCTATACTTTACGGATACCTTGCCTACCGTTCGGGTTATTACGGCGACGCCATCATTAACATCGTTTATTTTTTGCCAACGCAATTTATCGGGTTGGCATTTTGGCGAAGGCGTTTGAAGAGGGGCAGCAGGACGGATGTAAAGATGCGAAAGCTGACCGTAAGACAGCTCGCGCTCATTCTTATCGGAGGGGCGGCGGTTGCGGTGCTGTTCGGCTTGTTTCTGCACAGCGTTGATTCGTGGTTCACGGTTTCGATGAAGCGTAATGAATCCATTTACTCGTATTTCGAGACGATGCTGGGGAGCGGCGCTTCTCTTGCGGGGCCTATTCTGGACAGTTCCACTGAGGTAACGCAGATACTGGCGCAGATATTTATGGTGCTCGCGTTCGCGGAGCAGTGGGTGTGCTGGATGATTACAAACATCATTACCATCATTATGTGGACGGTTGTGATCATTGCCGACCCGTCCAGCGTGAGTTGGGCTTTGCCTACGTTGATTATGTGGACGGCGTATCTCGTAAACAGCGTTTATGGGTGGATTGTCTGGAAACGGGGCGCGGCCGATGAATAAGACCGGACTGTATCTCGGGAAGTTCACGATTTTTCACGCGGGGCATCAATTGATCCTGGATACTGCCTTGAGCGAGATGGACAGGGTCGTCGTTTTGATTTATGACGCGCCTTCTTCAACTTCGATTCCGCTGGACGTGCGGGCGCGTTGGATAGAACGTATTTATTCGGACAAACCGGTCCAAGTGATTCGAGGGTGGGCGGGGCCGGAAGACGCCGGGTACAGCGATGAATTAAAAAAAATCCAAATCTAATACATCTTATCGATGGTCGGCGGCTGGAATATAACCCATTTCTATTCCAGCGAGGCATACGGCGAACACGTCAGCGAGGCGCTCGGCTGTGTAAACCGAACGGTTGACCCGGGCAGGCTGAGCGTCCCTGTGGCGGCGTCGGGCATTCAACAAGATCCTTATGCTTATCGCGAATACATCCATCCGACGGTATACGCCGATTTGATTACAAAAGCAGTCTTTGTCGGGGCGCCTTCCACAGGAAAAACGACGCTCGCCGAACGGATGGCGGCGGAGTATCAAACGGTGTGGACGCCGGAATATGGCCGGGAATACTGGGATGAACATCAAAACAACCGCCGTCTCGAACCCTGGCGGCTGACGGAAATAGCGGAAGGGCATCTGGTCAGGGAAGAGGAAAAACTGCTGTCGGCGAATAAATATCTCTTCGTTGACACCAACGCGACAACCACATACATGTTTGCCATGGATTATCACGGCTTCGCCGAACCCCGGCTGTCCGAACTCGCGGATAACGCTTCCCGCCGCTACGATTTGGTATTCTTATGCGGCGACGAGATACCGTATGATGATACATGGGACAGAAGCGGCGATGTCAAGCGCCGCCGGTTCCAAAGACAAACAGAGGCGGATTTGCTGCGCAGAAGGATACCTTATGTCTCCCTTGCGGGCTCGTTGGATGAAAGGGTCAGGCGGATCAAACGCGTACTCGCGGCTTTCGACAAGTGGCGGAGTATGGGGAATTTATTGAAATTATAATGAGGTCAAAATCATGAATATATCTGTGACTGTGAACCAGAGCCAGCTGCTGGACGTTTTGCTGAATGTGGCGACGGTGCGGCCTGTGTTTATTTGGGGCGCGCCGGGCATCGGCAAATCCTCTATCGTGGAACGTTTTGCCCGTGAACTGGGCCTGCCTTGCGTTTCCATGCTGGGCAGCCAGCTGGCGCCTGAAGACATCATCGGCGTACCTCAAATCATTGAGGGCAAGAGTGTGTTTTGCCCGCCCCGGATGATCGCCCGGGAGGAAGCTTACTGTCTCTTCCTGGATGAGCTCAACGCCTGCTCTCAGGAGGTGCAGAAGGCGTTTTACAGCTTGATCCACGACCGGCGGATCGGCGAATACCATCTGCCGGAGGGCTCTATTATCATTGGCGCCGGCAACCGCGCCCAGGACAACGCCATTGTGAAGACCATGTCTTCGGCGCTGGTGAACCGCATGTTTCATGTGGAATTGACCGCCTCTCACAGGGACTGGCTGGAATGGGCCAAATACAACGGCGTGCATCCCTATATTTTGGAATACATCGGCCTGCGCCCCGACCATCTCTGGAGACAGCCGCCCAAGACCGAAGAGCCTTTTTCCACGCCGCGTTCATGGCATATGCTGTCCGACGCGCTGCACAGCTATGGCGGCGATATGGACGACAAAACGCTGGAGATTCTGGCCGGCGGCTGCCTCTCCCCTCATCACGCCACGCAGTTCCGGGCCTTCGTCAAGCAGATCCGCAACCGTTACGCCATGACCGCTATTATAAACGGGGAGCAAAAATGGCCTGCCGCTGTTGAAGACCGGGATGTGCTGTACTTCCTCGCTCAGAGCTTCCGGGCGCAGCTCATCAAAGAACTGCCCGCCGACAAAAACAAGCTCTCCGGCAGCGCCCAGGCGCTGGCCATCCGGGCCAAAGCCTTGATGAAGGATCTCGCCGGCCTGAGCCTTGAAATCGCGCAGATGGCCGTCGCCCCGGCGGACGGGGAATCGCTGCCCGACTGGTTTATGGTGGAGATTGTCCGCGACCTGCCGCGTCTGGCGGAACATAATAAGGGAAAATGATGAGGAGAAACGATGGCGCCGAAATCTAAGAAAAAGGCAAAAGCACAGAACGAGGCCGCGCTGCAGGCGTTTCAGGCGGGATATGACATGGTAGAGCGTCATCCGATATTCGCGCCGCTGCTGAGACACGCGAGCGTAGTCCGTTTGGAGGGGACCCCCTTCCCCCCGGACGGTTACGCCAAAGTCTACCGCGGCGGGCATATCTATTGCCATCCCAAACGGCGCGCGGACCCGGGGGTCTGGGCGCGGGTTCTGGCCCACTGCTTGCTGCATTTGGGCATGGAGCATTTTGTGGAAAAAGCAAATCCCGTCTGCTGGAACATGGCGTGCGACTGCGCGGCGGAGAAATTCCTCTCGGATCTGAAATTTGGGAAGCCATTCCAGACCGCCGCTTTGCCCGGAGGCGTCCAAGACGAGGAGAAGCTCTACACCCGATTGTGTCAGGAGGAGGGCGTCCGCGCCGAATACACAGGCTACGGCGCGGCGGGAGACCATGCGCCGGATATGATCTTCGACAAAACCGAAACGGACCCGCAGCGCCCTTTGGGCATGGGAACAGGCCGTCCGGCGCGTTGGGCCGCGATATTCGCCGAGGGTCTCAGCGAGGCGGTGCAAAGCGCCGTGAATGTGGCGGCGGGATACGATGAACACCTGGGCCGCGGCGCGGCTAAATCCCCCGCCGAGCGGGCCAAAGCCTGGTTTGTCTCCAGTTACCCGCTGCTGGGCGCCATTGCCGCCGGCTTCGAGATCATCGTGGACCCCCTGGTTTGTCAGCGTATGGATATCAGCGTGGCGGCTGTCTCCTGCGAGCTTCGAGAGATCTATATCAATCCCGCGGCCGCCCTGGACGAGGAGGAATGCCGCTTCGTCATGGCCCATGAATTTCTGCACGCAGCCTTGCGGCACGACGTCCGCCATGAATGGCGGGATCCCTTTCTCTGGAATCTGGCCTGCGACTTTGTGATCAACGGCTGGCTGACGGAAATGGAACTGGGCAAGGCCCCGGACGGCCTGCTGTATGACGAGCGGTTTAAAGGGCTCAGCGCCGAAGCGGTTTATGACGTCATCGCCGCCGATATGCGCTTCTATCTCAAGCAAAGCACGTGGCGGGGGGCGGGGCTGGGCGACATTCTGCCGCCCGGCGGCTGGGGGAAGCAGGGCGGCGGCGAAGTCGGCGGCGAGGGCTTGGGGCTGGACGATTTTTACCGCAGGGCGCTGGCGCAGGGGCTGAGTTACCATCAAGCGGAAGGCCGCGGCTACCTGCCCCAGGGATTGATCGAGGAGATCCGCGCCCTGAGTCATCCGCCCATTCCCTGGGATGTGGAATTGGCCCGATGGTTCGATGAAATGTTTGAGCCGCTGGAAAAAACGCGCTCATACGCGCGGCCCAGCCGCAGGCAATCGGCGACGCCCGATATCCCCCGGCCCAATTGGGTCCTCCGTCAAGACGCCCTGACCAGGCGCACCTTCGGCGTGGTGCTGGACACCTCGGGTTCCATGGAGCGCGGGCTTCTGGCCACGGCGCTGGGGGCCGTCGCCAGTTACAGCGCGGCGCGGGACGTACCGGGGGTACGGGTGGTGTTCTGCGACGCGGCGGCCTATGATCAAGGCTATATGAAACCGGAGGATGTGGCCGGCGTGGTCAAGGTGAGGGGCCGGGGCGGAACGGTGCTGCAGCCGGGCGTCGACCTGTTGCTGCGCGCGGAGGATTTCCCCAAGGACGCGCCGATACTGATCATCACAGACGGCTTATGCGAGCGCCGGCTGGCGCTGTACAACCGCGAACACGCCTTTCTCGTTCCCAAGGGCGCGAAACTGCCCTTTGTGCCAAAAGGCAAAGTGTTCCGCATGGAGTAGAAATGGAGTAGAAATGAAGCAGAAGAGGAAAGGAATTAGTTAGAATGATCGAACTGAAAGGGAAGTACAACACCGCGAAGGTGTTTGCCGATACGGTTGAGCAGAGCGCCGTGACGCAGATCGAGCATCTTCTGGATCAGGATTTTGCCGTGGGCAGCCAAATCCGCGTGATGCCGGATGTGCATGCCGGTATGGGATGCACCGTCGGCGCCACGATGACGGTGACCGACAAAGTCGTCCCGAATCTTGTAGGCGTGGACATCGGCTGCGGCATGGAGACTGTCTTGCTCAAGGATAAGCGCCTGGAACTCGGGCAGCTTGACAAAGCGGTTCATCAGTATATCCCGTCCGGATTCGGTATCCGCGAGACGCCGCACCACTTCACGGATGAAATCGACCTGTCGGTTCTGCGCTGCGCCAAGCACACCGATATTGACCGGGCGGCGCTTTCCGTCGGCACGCTGGGCGGCGGCAACCATTTTATCGAGGTGGACAGGGACGGCGACAACCGGCTCTATCTCGTCGTACACACCGGGAGCCGGAATCTCGGGAAACAGGTATGCGACTTCTACCAGAACGCCGCGGCGGACAGCTTGAACCGCAGGGGCAAGGGCGCCGACCGCGTGCTGGCGTATCTGACCGGGCCGCTGCTCGACGATTACCTGCACGATATGGGGATCGTTCAGCGCTACGCGGACCTGAACCGGAAGGCCATTGTGCGGGAATTGGAAAAACGCGTGAAATTCAAAATCGCGGAGCGGTTCACAACGATCCACAATTATATTGATTTGGACCGCATGATTCTGCGAAAAGGCGCGGTTTCGGCGCAGAAGGGCGAGCGGGCGCTCATCCCGATGAACATGCGCGACGGCAGTCTCATATGCGCCGGCAAGGGGAACCCCGACTGGAACTACTCCGCCCCCCACGGCGCGGGCCGCCTGATGAGCCGCGCCGCCGCGAAGGAGAGCGTTACGCTCTCGGAGTACGAGAAGGCGATGGCAGGCATATATTCATCCACCGTGAACCGAGGCACCATCGACGAATCGCCGTTCGCCTATAAGAGCGCGGACGAAATTATCGCCAATATCGGGGATACGGCGGATATTGTGTCGGTCATAAGGCCGCTGTATAATTTTAAGGCATCGGAGCGGGAGTAAAAGAATTTCATATTATCTCAAAAGTCATATTTTTTTGCTAAATAACAATTCAATATCAAACTGTTTCAACACATTTAATCCGAGTACTCCAAGCGAAAAAGATTCTTCAGGAAACGTATGTCCGTAAACTTCCGTATTTGGCAGTTCAATACTACCAAGTTTGATTTTTTCAAGATTGAAACGGTCAACGTATTCTACTCCCGACGCAGTGACAACTCGTTTTTTATCTCCGGGCATCGGCTCATATCCGAGTTGATGTAGGATCTCTTTGGAAATTGTGGTCACGCTTGCTCCCGTGTCCACTGTAATGAGAGCGTATTTGAAATTACCTGTACGCCGACTCCACAGACCGATTTCCAGCATAAGCAAATCACCGGTCAAATCCATCTTGATTACAGTTTTGTTCATAATACGACACTGACTCCTTCGGGAAGTTTTCCAGCATAGAAAATAATGCTGCGGCTTGTATCATTCATGTAACGCTCCATTTCCCGAATGACTTTATCTCTGCGTTCACTATGGAGTACCACCTCCCCGCCAAGAGTTTCCCCCAATTCGCTTGCGTCACAATTAATCGCAAAGATCCACTGTCCATCATATTTTTTGTGAATGTCATCTATTGACAGATACATTGCAGAGTTCCTCCTTTTTGTATTTTGGTATAAACTGTTCCGTAGCCTTTGAGGCACAAGTCTATGATCTCAAGGGAGTTTTTACAGCACTGATATCTCCTGCTATAGAGTACATCATTCCATAATCTCAACAACGCAGCTCGAATTTCAATGGAAAATAATACATCCGAACCCATTCCCGATTGGAACAGGGTTCGGAGTACTTGCTCGTGGTGCCGCTGACCGGACTCGAACCGGTATGAGGTTGCCCTCGATGGATTTTAAGTCCATTGCGTCTGCCTATTCCGCCACAGCGGCACATGTTGTATTATATTATGATCCGGGGGGCTCGTCAAGCGGGGAAAAAACGGGCGCCGCGATTATCCGCGCATGGTCCGCGCATAACAGAGATGGGCGGCAGAATGCCGCCCCTACGGAATGCGCCGGCCGCGGCGCCGCGTCCCTGCGGATGCGCCGGCGCGCGGCGCCTGCGGCTCTTTTTATCCCCGTTTTTCGTAGAAGGGGCGCACGTAATTATTGTACTCGTCGGTGATCCAGCTGGCGCGGTTGGTGAATTCCTCGTCGTCCGGCTCGCCGTAGACGCTGGCCCAGAAGCAGAAGCCGCCGCCGGGCGCGTATTTGTCGGCGCATTCGCGGACGGCGCTGCGTATGACTTCCTCGCTGGTTCCCGCCCATCCGGGAGGGCCGGAGGAATCCCAGCAGCCTTGCAGCATGAGCTTGCCGGCATATTTCTGCTTGATGTCGCCCAGTTTGTTCATGACCTGCGCGGGTTCCCACGCGCACACGCCGAAGTCGAACCAATCCTCGATGGAATCCTCACAGCGGCCGCAATTGTGCATAATAATAGGCAGGCCGGCCTCCATGGGCATTTTCGCGACGCGGGCGTGGTACGGTTTGATCAGATCGCGGTACATTTGGGGAGAGATGAAGGGGTTTTTTGCTGTGGCGGTATCGTCCACCACATAAAAAATATCGGGCTTATAATACTTCATGATGGCTTCGAGAAAGGGTTCGAGATAGTCGTACATGAAGTCGAACAGTTCATGGACGGTTTCCTCTTCCAGGCTCAGGCTGACAAGGGCCTCCTCAAAGCCCATCATGCCCATGAATTCCATGAAAAAGCCGCCTACGCCCATGGCCATCGCGTTCTCTTCGCGGTTGATGTGGGCGGTGTCCTTCTTCGCCATTTCTTCCCAGTTGATGTCCTTGGTGCTGGGCGGCTTGATGATGTCGCGCCATTTGGTGATGTCGTCCAAGATAAAATTATTGGGTTCCGGCAGGGCCATGCCGCCGGTCTCCGCCGTTACCACATAAGGTACGCCCCAGATATCCCTGCCGCCGGTCGGGGTACGGAACTGGCGCAGGAAGCTGACGCCTGTCTGCATGAAAGCGGGCGGATACTTCTGGGCCTTATCCTTGAAAAGCACGGCAGACCTCGGCACCCAGGCAGGCTCTTTGCCGGATATGAGCCGGAGAAAATTCTCTTTTTCGGTCATTAATAAAAAACCTCCTTAAACTTGTATATAATTCTTGATTACCATGTTGAGAGAATAGAGATTATTGTGTATAATATAAAATATAGAAACAGACGCCAAAAAATTTTAAAGATGAAAGAGAGGGAATGCGAGTGAAAAACAAAAAAGCGCTCGTCGTCGGGAAACGTCAAATCGAATTTGTGGAGGAAGAGGTCCCCGCGCTGGGGGAGCGTGACGTACTGCTTAAAATGGTTTCCGTCGGTATTTGCCACACGGATCTTCCAACGTATCTGGGCTCCATCGGGAGGAGCGTCTCGAAACACGGGTTTATGCGTGTGGGCGGCGAGGCCGCGTTTCCTGCCCCTTCGGGCCATGAGCCGGTATGTGTGGTCGCCGATGTGGGCAAGAGCGTGACCGGGTATAAAGTCGGAGAGTACATAGCCGGCATGGGCTTCGGCGCTTACGCGAATTACATGGTGATTCCCGAGGACGATCCCAAGTTTGTAAAAATCCCGGAGACCGGCAAAGAGAAGAAGTACTGTCTGGCGGAACCTTTGGGATGCATCGTCAATATTGTGAAAGAGGCTTCCTGCAAATACGGACAGAACGTCGCCGTGATCGGCTGCGGCTTCATGGGTCTGATGGCGATCGCCGGACTCCGGAAAAGCGGCGCCAAGCATCTGGTGGCCATTGATCTTTTGGATAACAAGCTGGAAGAGGCAAAGAAGATGGGCGCCACCGATACGATCAATCCGCGAAACGAGGTCGTTGACGACCGGGCGTATGAATTGACGGACGGCCGGTTCTTCGACGTAATTGTGGAAATTTCGGGCAGCTTGAAGGGCTTGGATACCGCCGGTTCCATCATCAAGGAGCCGCATGTTCACGGCTTGCCCGGCTTTGAAGGCAGCTACCAGGGCGTGGGACGCATACTGATTCCCTCTGTGTACAGCGGGCAGGAGGTTTTTCCCATTACCCTCGGTTTCAATCTGATGAGCAAAACGCCGGTTCTCGTGTCCACACATCCGACTTTCGCCGAAAGGCCCCGTGACAACATGAGGGAAGGGGTTGCGTCTTATATAGACGGAAGGCTTCCTTTGGATCAGCTGATCACTCACGAGGTTAAATTTGACGATGTGACCAAAGCGTTTGAGATGCTTGAACACGCGCCGGCCGATTATATCAAGGGCGTGGTCGTGTTCGATTAATCCGGGCGGATCCGGTTTTTCCAAGTATGAAAGAGAGAAAGAGAGGTTCCGGCAGGAGCCTCTCTTTTGGCCGGGGCCTTTGTCAGGCGAGAAGCTGTATGGCGGATTCCGCCGCCGAAGCCGCGTCGGGCGCGTAAGAATCGGCGCCCACTTGCTCGCAGAAGCTTTGGGTAATCGGCGCGCCGCCGATCATGATCTTGACTTTGTCGGCGATATCCGACGACTTGATCAAATCGATGACCGGTTTGATTTCGCCCATGGTGGTGGTCAGCAGGGCCGAGCAGCATACCAATGTGGCGTTGTGTTCCCGGGCCGCTTCCAGGAATTTCTCCGCGGGCACGTCCACACCTACGTCCACCATTTCGATGCCTTTGCCCTCCAGCATCATTTTGACGAGGTTTTTGCCGATATCGTGCAAATCACCCTTGACCGTGCCGATGACGGCGGTTCCTTTGGCCTTCACTCCGGCCGCGGCCAGGGCCGGTTTGAGCGTCTCGGTGCCTTTGTTCATCGCTCTCGCCGCTACCAGGACTTCCGGTACAAAGACTTCGTTCGCTTTGAATTTGCCGCCGATGATGTTCATGCCGGCCAGCAGGCCCTCTTCCAGAATCGTGCCGGGCGACAAGCCTTCGTCCAAAGCTTTTTGCACCAGTTCCACCACTACCTTGGCTTTGCCTCTCTGTAGATTTTCACTGATCTCGTTTAGTACTTCGCTCATTCTGCATGATCCTCCTAATTTTTTTTAGATTATTTTAATAAATAACAACTTGTGTAAGTAATGGTACCTTTCCCGTTGTTATAGGGAATGCCTGATAATTCACACACTTTGCTTACCCACAGGCCGTAGGCTTCCATTGAGGATATGGATT
Organism: Peptococcaceae bacterium; assembly: GCA_031264885.1. GTDB lineage: Bacteria > Bacillota > Peptococcia > DRI-13 > UBA5745 > JAISDM01. Next base: position 11,407 of record JAISDM010000033.1, read on the forward strand.
TGTCGGGGAAGCGGCAGGGCGCGCCGGGATACGCGCAGGTTTCGCACAGGCTGCAGGTGCCGGCGCCCAAGGGGAGCATATCCGAATACCGCGCCCTCAGCCTGTCCACCAGGGACGCGAAATTGCTCTTGTGCTTCTCGCCTGTGTCCTGGATGGTTTCATAGTCAAAATCATCTTCCATAAGCCCGATGGTTTGGACGATGATTCCGTAAGAATATTGCGCCGCCTCCGCCGCCGCGTCCTCGATGCTGCCGCATCCGGGCGGACATCGCCAATTCTTGCCATAATGTCCGCATCGGTCCACGGCGCACATTTCACGGACCTCCGGCATGAAGATCAACGCTTTGGTATTGAGTTCCCCCGCCTGTGAAAAGCCCAAGTCCACGGCCTCTTGTATGAATTGATCCGTATTGTACTTCATTTCACCCTCCCGTTTTATACAAGCATACTATAATATTTGGACTTTTTCAACACTTCGCCGCAAAAAAAAATATACGGTCCGCTGTTTGGGCGGAATGTCGAAGACGGGCGGCAGAATGCCGCCCCTACGGGCGCTGTGAATGATGTGCCGGTCGCTTCGCTTGTGACAATTGTTTTCGGATCACAAGGGGATGCCGCCCCTGCGGGCGCTGTGAATGATGTATCCGTAGGGGCGGCATTCTGCCGCCCGTCCGTGGAGGCGCCGGTTGACAGGGGCGGGAATCTGGTGTATTTTGGCTTCATACGTTATATCCTGATAAAAAAGGGGGCGGTCTTATGAGTCTCAATGAGACGCCGTCGGCGGAGCGGGTTCAGATCGGTTTTTTTGGCCGCCGCAACGCGGGCAAATCCAGTGTGGTGAACGCTGTCGCCGGGCAAAGTCTGGCTGTGGTGTCTCCGGTCAAGGGAACCACGACGGATCCGGTGCGCAAGGCGATGGAATTGCTGCCGTTAGGCCCCGTCCTCATCATTGACACGCCGGGCATCGACGATGAGGGCGATTTAGGCGCGCTGCGGGTCCAGAAGACGAAGCAGGTGCTGAATCAGATCAACGCCGCGGTATTGGTGGTGGACGCCGTACATGGCCGGGGGGAGGCGGACGGGGCGCTGATTCAGCTGTTCCGGGACCGGGACGTGCCTTATATCGTCGCTTACAACAAGAGCGATTTGCTGGAAGAAAGAGGCGTTCTCAATCAGGAGGAGATCTATATCAGCGCCGTCACGCGTGAGAACATCGAGGTTCTGAAGGAGCGGCTGGCCGCGCTGGCCGTGACCGAGGAGCCGAAGCTGCGGATTGTGGGCGACCTGATTCATCCGTCGGATTTTGTGGTGCTGGTGACGCCCATTGATAAAGCGGCGCCCAAAGGCCGCCTGATATTGCCTCAGCAGCAGACCATCCGGGATATTTTGGAAGCGGACGCCGTGGCTGTGGTGGTAAAAGAATTTGAATTGCGTGAGACTCTGGAACATATCGGAAAAAAACCCGCGCTGGTGATCACGGACAGCCAGGTGTTTGCCAAGGTTTCGGCGGACACGCCCGCGGACATACCGCTGACGTCTTTTTCCATCCTTTTTGCCCGCTACAAGGGGCTGCTGGAGGCGGCGGCCACAGGCGCGAAAACCGTGGACGCGCTGGCGGAGAACGACAGGGTTTTGATTTGCGAAGGCTGCACCCATCACCGGCAATGCGACGATATCGGAACCGTCAAACTGCCCCGCTGGATCCGCAATTACACGGGAAGGAATTTTGTCTTTGATTTTACTTCCGGCTCCGAATTCCCGGAGGATTTGAGCCGTTACAAGCTGGTGGTACACTGCGGAGGCTGTATGCTGCCCGAGCGCGAGGTCAAAGCGCGCCAGAAACAGGCTTTGGCGCAGAAGGTTCCCATTACTAATTACGGCACGCTCATCGCTTATATGCAGGGCATACTGAGGCGCAGCCTGAGCGTGTTCCCGCATATTCTGGCGGAAATCGGGGAGCAGCCGTAGCGCGGCGGGCGCGGAGCGGGGCGGTCCCGCAGGCGTGGCGCCCGCGAAAAGGAGTGCGTTTTTATGCGAATTGAGAGAGACGGAATCGGTGAGATCCAGCTTCCCGATGAGGCGCTGTACGGCATCCAGAGCGCCCGGGCGAGGGAGAATTTCCGCCTGGGGTACAAACCCACCCATATGCGGCTGATTTACGCCATGGTTCAGGTCAAGAAAGCCGCCGCGCTCACCTATGGGAAGCTGATGGCCGGAGGGGAGAAAGAAAGGGTGTATCAGGCGGTCGTCACGGCCTGCGACCGGATCCTCTCGGGGGAGGCGGACGGTATGTTTATCGTGGACGCGCTCCAGGGGGGCGCCGGCACGTCCGCTCATATGAATGTGAACGAGGTGGTGGCCAATCTCGCTCTGCGCGTATTGGGGCGGCAGGCGGGGGAGTACCGCGTCGTCCATCCCCTGGACGATGTGAACCGGGGGCAATCCACCAACGACGTATATCCCACCGCCCTGCGCGTCGCCGCCATCGAGTCGCTGCGCGAGTTAAGCGGCGGCTGCGCCAGGCTGCAGCAGGCTTTCCAGGAAAAAGAGAACGCCTTCGACCATATCCGGAAGCTGGGCCGCACGGAATGGATGGACGCGGTGCCGGTGACCCTGGGCGCGGAATTCGGTTCCTACGCTCAGGCGCTGGCCAGGGACCGGTGGCGGCTGTATAAAGTGGAGGAACGCCTGCGGCAGGTCAACCTGGGCGGCGCGGCGGTGGGCCTCGGCTCAGGCGCGGAGCGGAAATACCGCTTCGGCGTAGTCGAGACCCTCCGCGAGCTGACGGGCATCGGTTTGGCGGCCGCCGAATATCCCATGGACATTACCCAAAACAACGATGTTTTTGTGGAGGTTTCGGGCTTGCTTAAAGCGCTGGCCGTAAACCTGATGAAGATTTCCAACGATTTGCGCCTGATGAATTCCGGCCCCCACGGCGGTTTGGGCGAGATCCGCCTGGCCGCTGTGCAGGCGGGCAGCACCGTCATGCCCGGCAAGGTCAATCCGGTGATCCCGGAAATGACCATGCAGGCGGCCATGAAGGTAATGGCCAACGACTTCGCCGTCACAACCGCCGCGTCTCACGGGGAGTTCGAGCTGAACGCGTTTTTGCCGCTGATCGCCGACGCGCTGCTGGAGAGCCTGGCGCTTCTGACCGCGGCTGTGGAACTGTTCCGCGAAAAATGCGTGGAAACCCTCCAGCCGGATCCGGCCCGGTGCCTGGCGCTTCTGGAGGGTTCTTACGCGGAAGCGGCCGGCTTCGTTCCTGTGCTGGGTTATGACGCGGTCAGCCGGATCATTGACGCGCGCCGGGGACGCCCCCGGGAGATTATGGAAGCTTTGCGGCAGGCGGCTTTGGAGAATCAAACATCGCCGGAGAATCAAACATCGTTTGAAGCAGGTCGGAACGGGTGACGCCGCCGAACAGATCCGCCAGGGGGAAAGCGTCCAGCACCGAAGAAACCGCGCCGCGTTCATAGCGGCAGCCGGTCAGCGCCTGTTTGATTCCGTCCAGAGGCAGGCGGCCCAAAAAATCCCCGAAGAACTCGATGGCGGCAATGCGCCCGTTTCTCAGATCCATCCGCGTGTCCAGCGCGCCGCCGGGGAAGCGCCGGCTGTTTTGGAGGCTGAACGGCGGGGAATGGCCGAAATTCCACTCCCACGTCCTGTACTTTTGATCGGCCAGAATCCGGATTTCCGACAGCTCGCCTTCGTCCAGCCGGGGACGGGCCGCGCCGTCTCCCGCGAGGATGGCGAGCAGGCGTGACTTGAAGTCCTCGATGGAAAAGGCGTCCGAGGCGTCTCCCGGCGTGGATCCCGGCGCGTCTTCCGCCGCGGATCCCGGCAAAAAATCGCGGATGTTGCCTACCCGGGCGCGGACCGATTTGACGCTTTTGGATTGAAATTTGTCCGGACGCGCGCGCAAGGCCCCCGCGATCATGGCGGGATCCGAAGCGAACAGCAGCGTGCCGTGGTGGAGAATCCGGCCGCCGTGCAGGCGCTGGGCGGCGCCGGAAACCTTTTTGCCCCGGATGGTGATGTCATTGCGTCCCGTCACCGCCGCGTCCGCTCCCATGGCTCTCAGCGCGGCGCATACCGGCTCCAGGAACCGTTCCGGCGTCACGGTTTCCTGATCCTTCGCGTCGGTGATGAAGGAATAGTTCAGATTGCCCAAATCGTGATAGACCGCTCCGCCGCCGGTGGCGCGTCTCACCACCGTGACGCCGTGGGTTTTGACGAAATCCGGATCGATTTCTTCCAGGGTGTTTTGATACAGGCCCACCACCACCGTATTGGCGTTTTGCCAGAGCATCAGCCAATCCCCGGCGGTTTTGCGGGTCAGAATGTATTCTTCAAAGGCCAGATTATAACAAGGGTCGAGGCTCCCCGTTTCAATATAAAACACGCCGCGTCACTCCAAGCTTTAGGATATCGGGTTCATGATACCGCGATTATACTACAAATCGCGGAAATTGAGAATTGAAGATTTACAATCGAATTGTATCCCGATATAATAATATTAGAAATAATATAAAAATTCTTGACAAAAAAAGACAGGAGGCATTATGTATGACAAAAGAGTACGGGAAATGGCCGGAATCCGGCTGGTCGTCGGAGACGATTGACTGGAAAAAAGCCAAAAGGGTCGCCGCGGGCATAGACATTGGGACGACGAGTACCCAGGCGGCCATTCTGTGCGATGGGGAACTGTTCTCCTACGCCAGCGTCCGCAACGGCGCTTCTTTCAAAAAAGCCGCGGCTTCCGCCCTCTCGGGAGCGATGGGCTCCACTGGTTTATCGCAGAAAGACATTCACGCTTCGGCCGCGACAGGCTTCGGGCGGAAACACGCGCCTTTCGCCGGAACCTTATTGGACGAGGTACATTGCCACGCGAAGGGGGCGCGGTTCCTGTTCGGCCCGGAGGTGCGCACCGTGGTGGATATGGGAGCGCAGAGCGTGAAGGCGATCCGGCTGTATGACTGGGACCGTGTGCGCGACTTCATGATGAACGACAAATGCGCCACCGGGTTCGGCCGCAACGTGGAGATCATCTGCGATCTGCTGGACGTCCCGATTACGGAGATCGGCGCGAAGTCTCTTGAGGTCGATTCGGAACCGGAGCCGGTGAGCACCACGTGTTTCACCTTCGCGCTGACCGAGACGCTGGGACTGTTCGGGGAACCGGAGTTCCGCGCCGCCCCGCTGACGCTTAACGAGGTGTACGCGTCCTATCTGTTCTCTGTCGCGTGGCGTGTTCTGGGCGTCGTCGGGAAATTACAGCCCTTGGACGTGGGGGATATCAAGGTCTATAAGGAACTGGCGTTTACGGGCGGGCTCGCGAAAAACCCCGGAATCACGAAACGGATCGAATCGGAGCTTCAGGTCACGGCGCTTGAAAGCAAGTATGATCCGATGTTGGCCGGCGCCATCGGCGCGGCGATTCTGGCATAAGGAGGAGAAGTATGGACAAGTTTAAAGAGATGATCGCCCATCGCCACGAATACGCGAAAGCGTGGAAGGCGCGGACAGGCGGCAAAGTGGTGGGGTGGTTTGAACCGTATTTCCCGGAGGAACTGGCGTATGCGGCAGGGATGCTGCCGGTGCGTGTTCTGGCGGAGCATGAGACGGACGTCATCACGGACAAATGGATGTACGCGGCCTGTTATCCGGTGCGGGACATCGTGAATCTGATTCTCAGGGGACGCTATGATTATATAGACGGATATGTGACGGTGGAAGGCTGCCAATGGATGTTCAACGCTTTTGAGGTGGCGGACAACAACAAAAAGGCGCCGTTCACGCATTATCTGTTTCTGCCGGACTACACGGACGCGCCCACGTCCAAGGATGTGGTACGTTCGGAATTTGAGGTCCTGAAAGGGAAATTCGAAGCCTGGACAGGAAAGGAGATCACAAAGGAGGCGCTGGACAACGCGATTGAGGTCTACAACAAAAACCGCCGTCTGCTGCGATGTATCTACGAGCTGCGCCGCGCGGACAGCCCGGCGCTGTTAGGCTCCGAGGCGATGAATATTGTGCTGGCGAGCCAGGTCATGGACAAGGCGGAAATGAATCAGATACTGGAAAAACTCCTGGATGAGCTGGAAGACCGGAAACCGGTGGGCGATAAGATTCGTCTGATGCTGGTCGGCAGCGAAACCTTCGATTCGCGGCTTGAGGAACTGGTGGAATCGCTGGGCGGGAATATCGTGATCGACGAACTGGATACGGGGAGTTCCTATTTCTGGAATGAGACATATCCCCAGAGAGACCGCCTGATGGCGTTGTCACTGCGATATCTGGGACGTCCGCATAATCCGATCAAGGACAGCAACTGGCGCCGCCGCCCGCAGCATATCTTCGAGTTGTCGGAGGATTATCATGTGGACGGGGTCATCATTGCCAAGCAGATCTACTGCCATCTCCACGGCACGGATAATTACGCGGTCTGGAAGCTGCTGCGGGAACGGAACATTCCCTTCCTCTTTTTTGAGCGCGATACGGGTTTGCCCGAGGAGGACACGGAACTGCGTCTGGAAGCGTTTATGAACATGCTGCGGCCGGGACTGACCCGTTTGGTTGGCTGGCATAAAGCGATGAGTCTGTAAAATGAGTCTGTGATGGGAAGGAGCGATATCAATTGAAAGAACAAGTATGGGAGACCAGACCGCTGGAATGCTGGGCGAAGGCGAAGGAGCTCAGGGCCGAGTGGCAGGCGAATATCGCGAAAGACGATAAGATTGTCGGCCAGGGAAACACCTATTTCGTCGATTGGCAGGAGGCGTTCCCGGCGATCCGGATCGTGGAGGATAACCCGGCGGGTTCCATGATCCAGGCCAAAAGTTCCCCCTTTGCGCGGAAATGCCGCCTGGCCAGCGAGATTCGCGGCTGGGGCCGGGAAATCTGTGGTTATCACGGCAATATTTGGGGCAGCCAGTTTCTGGGGTATGACGAGAACGGCGCGCCTTTCGCCCGGCGGCATTTCGTCGTGCCGTTCCCTTGCGTATGCGACAGCCACGCCAAACGCGGCCAGCAGGTTCGGGACTTCGAGCCGGTGCCGCAATGGATGTCGGATCAATGTATGTACCTCGGGCCGAGAGACGAAGACCGGGAAGAGGCGATGAACGAACACAAGGCGTACTGCACGCTCAGACAGATCAATGACATTGAGCGCGTGTTCGGGCAGAAGTTTGACGATGAAAAAATGGTCGAAATGATCCATTCCGGGCATGTGGAACGTGAATGCCGGTCGGAGATCAGCCGCCTTATGGCGCAGACGGTCCCGGCGCCCATATCCGTTAAAGACATGTATTCGTTTTACACCTTGGGTTTTTTGACGAGGATCGATCCTCAGAAGAACCTGGATTTCTGGAAGCTGGTCCGCGATGAAATCAAATGGCGCGCCGAGAACCACATCGCCGCCTTGGGTACGGAGCGGTTCCGCTGGATTGAGGCGCATCCGCCGTCCTGGCACTTCCTGAAATATTACCGCTATATGGAGCAATACGGGGCGGTCTGTCTCGGGTCGCAGTACACCAGCGGGAGCGGGGATTACAAAGGGATAGAAAGAGTAACCTATCCGGAGGATACGCCGCTTTTGACCAGGGAAGACGCTATTCGTTACTCGGATACGCCGAACGCCAGGGAACCGGTCGGATTCAAGCAGGACGAATATATGAACCGCCCGCCCTATGGGGAGGATGTGCTGATCAAATTCGCCAGGTACAATCAGGCGAACGGCGCGCTGCTGGCGCTGTGGCGCTGTGGTGTCGGCTGTACCCTGACGCGCAAGGAACAGGCCATGCGTCTGCGTGAAGCCGGCTTCAGCGTGCTGCATTATGAGGGCAGTCAGCCGGGCGACCGCACTGATTTGGACGAAAAACGGTTTCTCAATCAGCTGGACAATTGGATGGAGAGCCAAGGCATGCAAAAGCTGGAAAGCTAAGAGGAGGCGAGAAGAGTGATCACAGCCGGAATTGACATGGGCTTAGAATATGTGAAAGCCGTTATCTTGAAGGACGGCAAGGTTATCGGCCGCGGGCGCGGCCATTCTGGCGGCGCGGCGCGGGCGGCGAACGCCGAGGCGGCTTATGACGGCGCGCTGAAGAGCGCCGGTATTGCCGCCGGCGACATACAAAAGGTTGTTTCCACCGGCATAGGCAAGCATGATGTGACCTTTGCCGGCGCGTGCCGGACGGAATCGGTCACGGCGGTGAAAGCCGCGCGTTTCCTGTGCCCGGACGCCACCACGGTGGTGGATGCCGGCGCGGATGAAACGCTGATTTCGACCATCAAGGACGACGGAAACCCGGGTGAAGTCGCCATCAATCAGAAATGCGCGGCAGGCATAGGATTATTCCTTAACTACATGGCGGACCGCCTTGAATTGAGTCTGGAAGAGATGAGCGCGGCGGCGCCCGCGCCCGCGGAATGTCGTGTCAGCGACGGATGCGTGCCCTTCGCGGAGTTAGACGCGCTGAGCCTTCTGAACCATGACGCCGCGCCGGCGGAAATCGCCGGGGCTGTCACCCTTTCGGCGGCGGCGCGGGCGGCTTCCACAATCAACGACATCACGGTTCCCAATCTGCGGTCCGTGGTATTGTGCGGCGGATTGGCAAAGAATAAAGCCTTCGTAAAGGCGCTTGAGACGCTGACGGATATCGCGTTCCATATTCCCGAGGACGCGGAATATGCCGGAGCGATCGGCGCGGCGCTGATCGCCGCGTCCTGAGCCCGGAATAACGGGGATGCGCGATTCATAATTTGGAGATTTGCGTCCGTAGGGGGCGGCATTCTGCCGCCCCTCCCCTTTTTATTCGGGCTGCGGTTCCGCGGCGATATCCTTCAACAGCTCCACGCGGGTTTTCAGCGCGAAGCACAGGGCGTCCCGGCGCGCGCCGTCGATGTAGGGGCTCTGTTCCAGGATACCGGCGTATTCCTCATCCAATCCGTCCAAGGCGCCGAAATCCAGCCAGTCAAAGTCTGTTACCAGCTTGATTTGTTCGCTGTGTTTACTCCGAAACGGCTTGCTCGCCTGTTCCGCCAGGGGCCGGATCATATGCGGGTTTTGATCGTACCAGAGGGATGTTCCGCAGTCAAACACCGGAGCCAGTCCCAGCCATTCCAGCGTTCCGGCGTCTCTAAGCGCGCCGAAATTGTTAAAATGCCGGTCCTGGTTGGCGATCAGGAAATCCACCGTCAGCATCCGGCCGGCGCTCTCCCGCGCGCCGGGGATGCCCAAGGCTTCGCGCCGTTCCAGGAAGTGCCGGTACTCCGACACATGTCCGGCCTTGTTACCTGTCACGCGGATGTGCCAGGCGCTGACGAGATCGGTTTCTTTCGTCACAAAATCCTCGCAGGCCGAAAGGGGCTGTTCCCTGTCCCAGGTCAGGGCGTAAGGCGTGTGAGGAATGCCCAGCCGCCGCATAACCGCCGAGGCGATGACCTCATTCAGCGGCTCCTGATAGTTTGGCGGACTGCCGCCCTTGAGCAGCAGGCGTTTGCCGTCCGCGATTATCCATTTCTTCTTCAGCCAGCCGTCCGATGTATTGTCGGGCGACATGAGGTTCAGTTCCGCGTCCTCCGGCGCGCGGCCGAATAAAGCGTTGCCCACGTCCTCTGAAAAGGGGTTATCAAAGAAATTGACGTCTGCCCAGCCGATGGGCTTATCCGCGGGTTTCAGCCAATATTGGTCGGACAGGGACAATCCATAGCACCGGGTCAGCAGGAACTGCGGGGAAGAGACACGCAGAATTTCCAGCGCCTCCCGCAGTCCCGACCGGCTGGCGGGGATGGCGCGCCCGATCCACCAGTCGTGCAGGGCTTTACGATCCGGCCTGCCGCCGCTGACGGGGATTCCGACCGGGATGTGTTCCGGGCGAAAGACGTCTCCGATCCCCGTAACGGCCGCGACGGTTTCGTCAATCGTCAGTTCCGCCACAGCGGTGTTTCTATGCATCAGAATATACTCCACGCGCGTTTCACCGCCCTTTCGCTTATTGATTCTTTTGATCCTTTTGATCTTCTATCATACTCAGCCCGATTTTGCCGCGTTCTTTATCGATGTTTGTCACCCAGACCGTGACCGTGTCGCCGACGGCGACGACCTCGCTGGGGTGGCGGACGAATTTGCGCGCCAGCTTGGACACATGTACCAGTCCATCCTGTTTCACGCCGATGTCCACGAACGCGCCGAAGTCCACCACGTTGCGGACGGTTCCGGTCAGTTCCATGCCGACAGCCAGGTCCTCAAAGGACTTCACCGCCTTGCTGAATAATACGGGCGGCGCGTCGTCGCGCGGATCGCGGCCCGGCTTTCTGATTTCGGCGATGATGTCACGGAGCGTCGGCACGCCCACGTTGAGTTCCGCCGCAAGCTGTTTCACGTCGCCGAGGCGCGTTTCAATGTCGGGAACGCCGCCGCCCGCGAGTTCATGGTCGCTGACATTGGCCCGTTTGAGCAGTTCCGCCGCGACGGTGTAACTCTCGGGATGGACGGATGTGCCGTCCAGGGGGTTCCTGCCGGCGCTGACGCGCAGGAAGCCGGCGCATTGCTTGAAGGCTTTGTCGCCGAGTTTGTGGACTTTCTTTAACTGCTTGCGGTCGGTGAAGGCGCCGCTTTCCTCCCGGTAGGCGACGATGTTCTTCGCGACCGCCGCGCCTATGCCCGCGACGTAGCCGAGCAGGCTCGCGCTGGCCGTATTCAGATCCACGCCCACGCGGTTGACGACGTTTTCGACCGCTCCCGTCAGCGCGCTTTCAAGGGCGGTCTGGTTGAGGTCGTGCTGATACTGCCCCACGCCGATGCTTTTCGGCGGGATTTTGACCAATTCCGCGAGAGGGTCTTGCAGGCGCCGCCCCAGGGACATCGCGCCGCGTGTGGTCACATCGAGGTCCGGATATTCCTCGCTGGCGAGTTTCGACGCGGAATAGACGGACGCGCCCGCCTCGTTGACGATCGTATACTGGACGGTCAGGCCCGATTTCTGAATGAAGTCCGCGACGCATTCCTCCGTTTCGCGGCTTGCCGTACCGTTGCCGATGACGATCACGTTGATGTTATGCTTATGGCAGTAACTCTCAAGCACGCGCTCCGTTCCGGCAATGTCGGACTTCGGCGGCGTCGGGTAGACGGTGGTGTAGTCCAGCAGTTTGCCGTATTCGTCCAGGACCGCGACCTTACAGCCTGTGCGATAGCCGGGGTCGATGGCGACGACCCGGGCGTCCTTGACCGGGCGCGCGGACAAGAGATTCTCCGTGTTCTTCGAGAATACCTTGATCGCGTCCGTCTGCGCGCGTTCGGTGAGATCGCGCCGCATTTCCCGCTCAAGCGCTGGCGCGGCCAGCCGTTTGTAACTGTCCGCCAGTGTGGTTTTTAACAGCTCTGTGAAGATACTCGGGCCCTTGATCACGCGCTGTTCGAGCATCGCAATGGCTTCGCCCGCCGCCACATCGACCTTGACCTTCAGCTTCTCCTCGCTCTCGCCGCGGTTGACGGCCAATACCCGGTGATTCGGGATCTTGGCGAGCGGTTCGGAGAAATCATAGTACATCTCGTAGACGGTTTTCTCCGCCGGATTGACCGCTTCGGATACGAGCGCGCCGCGCTTGCGCGTGAACTCGCGCAAAACCGCCGTCGTCTCCGCGTCGTCGGCCACCTGCTCCGCGATAATATCGCACGCGCCCTGGAGCGCGGCGCCCGCGTCCGCGAATCCGCCCTCGGCGTTGATGTACGGTTCCGCCAATGTCAACGGGTCGCCGCTTTGAAGCGTCTGCTCCCAAATGAGCGCGGCCAGCGGCTCCAATCCCGCGTCCTTCGCCTTTGACGCCCGTGTGGCGCGTTTTTTCTTAAACGGCTTATACAAGTCTTCCAGGCGCTGCAGGACGGTTGCTTTTTCTATCTTCGCCCGCAGCTCCGGCGTCAGTTTGCCCTGCTCGTCTATTAGGCGCAGCACTTCCGCTTTGCGGGCTTCAAGATTCTTCATATACATCAGCCGTTCGTCAAACTCCCGGAGGGTAACGTCGTCAATGCCGCCCGTCGCCTCTTTGCGGTAACGGGCGATAAACGGGACGGTGTTGCCTTCCTCAATCAGCTGAACCGTCGCCGAAACCTGCGAAGCGGTCAGCTTGAACTCCGCGGCAAGCATTGTTTGAATATCCATATTTGATCGATGGATCTCCTTTCGAAACCGTTATATTGCGCAAACGCGCGGGTATCCGCGGCCCTTGCCGCTGTTTCGCAAATCTTCCCGCCCTTTTTCAGAGGGGGGCGCGTATTCATTAGAACACAGAGAAAACCGTTTTTCAAGATTTTTTTACCCGCGCCGCGATTCATGATTTAGCGTTGACATTATACGGATATTCGCATACAATGGGATCACCCGTTATTCCGTGTCCTAACCCGGAATGGCGGGCCGAAAAAATTCCGGAGGCCGCGCCATGCTTGAATACATGTCCGTCCGCGAGGCGGCGGAAAAATGGGACCTGTCGGAACGCCGCGTCCATAAGCTGTGCAAAGACGGCAGGATCGACGGGCTTATCCGATTCGGGCGTTCCTGGGGGATCCCCCAGGACGCGGAGAAGCCTGACGACGCCAGGAGGTCGGGCGGTCACAGTCCGGTCGCGACCGAGCGCGGCGCGGCGGGGGTTGCCATGGCGGATTTCCTGGGACCGGACGCCAAGCTTCTTGCCCAAAGCGGGACGTGCGCGGTATTTCAGGTTGAGAACGAAACGGGCAACGGAATTGTTACCATGTATGACGCTTTGCCGGGTGTTCAGCTTATGTACAACGATCTGCATTTGGCCCGCGTCACGGAACACGACCGTTTTTACGTCCCTCCGGGCGCGGATATGCTGGTCATCAACCATTGCCGTGAAGGACGTTTTGAGTGTGAGTTTCCCTGGGGCGAATGCGGATATATCGGCGAAGGCGATATGGTGGTCAGCACGCTGCCGACGCCGGTAAGGTCGTCGTCCTATCCGCTGGCGCATTATCACGGCGTCTCCGTCGTCGCCGACGTACCCCGCGCGGCTGAAACGGTGGGGGAGGTTTCCGCGCTGCTGGGCACAGCCGGCATTGATGTCCAAGGGATCAAGGAACGGCTGCTGGGCAAAAGCCCTTATTTCCTTATGCGCAGCTCGGAGGCGGTTTCACACATATTCTCCGAGCTTTATAACGCGCCTGACGCGCTGAGAGACAGCTATATCCGCTTGAAACTGATTGAGCTTTTTCTGTTTTTGAGTGTCATTCAGCCGGACGACGGGAGCGGGCGAAAGTATTTTTATAAGACAAGGGTGAAGGCAGTGAAGGCCATGCGCGATTACATGACGGCGCATTTGGACAGGCAGTTCACCCTCGGCGAGCTTTCGCGGCGCTTCAATATCCCTTTGACGGCCATGAAAAGCTGTTTTAAGTCGCTGTTCGGGACGCCGATTCACGCCTACATGCGCGAATACCGCTTGCAAACCGCGTCCGCGCTGCTCCGCGAGACGGATGAGCCCATCGCCGAAATCGCCGCGAAGGTGGGATACGACAGCCCCGCGCGGTTCTCCGCGGCGTTCAAAACCGCCGCCGGGCTGCCCCCGTCCGATTATCGAAAAGTCTCTGTCCAAAAACAATAGTACGCGTCCGAATAAGATAATACGCGCCGGCGGAAATATGCTATAATATGAAACGCGGTCCGGATGGATTGCGTTTTTTGGACGCAATTAGTTAGATATAGCTAATTGACCGAAAGAAAGGAGACTGTGCCGATAAAATAACAACGGCGAAAAACGCCGTGGAAAGGGAATGATTTATGAAACAGGAAAAACCTCAGAAGAAGGGCATGGCGCGGCTGCTGGAGCTAGGCGCGCGCAAAAAAGGGCTAATCGTGTCTTCCTGCGCGCTGGCCGTCATCAGCGTCGCGGTTTCCTTCGCGCCGTTCGTCGCCATCTATTACATCATACGGGAGCTCGTCGTCCACTTCGCCGACTTGGGGGCGCTGGACACGGCGTACATAGTCCGTCTCGGCTGGCTGGCGGCGGGAAGCGCGGTGGCCGCGATTCTGCTGAACTTCCTCGCGCTGATGTGCAGCCACCTCGCGGCGTTCAAGACGCAGTACGAACTCAAGCTGGAGTACGCGGCGCATATCGCGTCCCTGCCGCTGGGCTTCCACAGCGCGAACTCCACGGGCAAGCTGCGCAAGATCGTGGACGAGAATATCGAAAAGCTGGAGGGCTTCGTGGCGCACCAGCTGCCGGACATGGCCGGTTCCTTCGCCATGCCGGTCATCACGCTGGCTGTGCTGTTTGTGTTCGACTGGCGGCTGGGGCTGGCG
>JAISDM010000061.1 GCA_031264885.1 Peptococcaceae bacterium
CGCTGTAAATCGCTGACGAGCGCGCCGAGTTCCAGCATCATCGCGTCGGTTTCTACTGTCGGGCTTGCTGTTACGGTGAACACCGCTCCATTGCCGCCGAAGCCGCCATAACCCTCGCCTATCGCTATAGGCGAGCCGTTCGCGTTGGACGAGTACACCTTCAGGAAGAACATCTTGCGATAACAGGTGACGAGCAGGATCACAGCGACGACAAGCAGTATACCGGCCAACCACGAAAGCGGGTCGCCCGCCGATTGAATCAAGATCCAGATCGAGACGCAAGCCATAATGAGCGCGGCGACTAACTGCGCGACTTTAAACTTACCGCCGTAAAACGTGCTGAGTCCGGACACGGAGTCGAGCTGCACCTCGTCCACAATCCGGCTTCCGCCCCCGCCGGAGTAGCCATGAAATATGACCCGCCGGTTCGTCACGGACAGATAACCGTCGCAGGATGGGAACCGGAGTTGGGAGCAGTGATAGGTCTTTATGACTTTTTCCCCTTTTGCCAAAACGGGTGAAACGCCGCCGCCCACCCTGCCGTCGCCCGAACCGCCGGGGCGCGTTCCGGCGGCGCCGGTCTGTGCCGGCTGCCGCGCGGACTGTTTCGCCGGATTCGGCGCGCCGCACGCGGAGCAGAAGTTTTCCGCGTCGTCAAATTGTGTACCGCATTTTTCGCAGAACATTTGAACACCTCATTTAATATTTTCGGCTAAAAAAACCCGGCTCATGCCGTCGCCTTTGATCTCCCCCAACAGCCTGTATTTGCCCTCCAAACCGTTACTCAATTGTGCGGAAAAGTATACCCTTCCGCGTAAGTAAAAAAATACATTATGGATGTATAAAACCGCTTAAAAAGCCGATTTTATACATCCATAACGCATAAAAAAAGTGTGCGGAAGGGTATACCTCTCCGCACACTTTTTATTGAATATTTATATTGTAATTACTTTTTACCCAAATGTCAATTGATTCCGAAAAAGCTCCGCGATTCGCGGTTTGACAGTTTCTGGACGGTCCCGGGCGGCAGGATGCCGCCCCTACGGACGCGCCGTTCACGGTACTGTAGAGCATCGAACCCGACCGCGCCCGGTGGGCGAGGAAGGGAGGGTGAGATGGGGCAGGCACGTGGTGAAATTGATCAACGAGCTGCATGTACAAATCAATGAAGTTACATCTGTGCCAATGACTTTACTGGGTCATTCTTGGGGCGCGTAGCTTGTCGTTTTGTATGCGGCGCAATACCCCGGGCTGGTAAAGCAGATAATTTTGGTCGGCAGCGGCCCCGGTTTATATACCAAGCGTTTCACAGAGCGCGGACTGCGAACTCCGTCGCTTATGCCCGCAGACATGACCCGGCAGGCGAATATATCGTGAAAGATTACGGCTGTGTCAACTTCGTAAACATGGGGTGATTCGTTTTCGCATATTTGGCAGACGCGTCAAGTAACTCATCCGGGGACATATCCTCAAACAAGTTGTCGCGTCGCCATTCGGTGTAGTTAAACGGTTCCTCGGCCTTGAGCGTGAATACAAACATTTCCGCGCCAACCGTACCAAGCGTGTTGCGGAGCGCTTTCATTCCCTCGGACATTATCAAATTTCTATTCAGCATCATCGTGATCCTCCCATACATTTACAATTGTAACATACTTCGCGCGAAAAAATAACTGCCAATTACGCGTTCTGGCAATTTTTTTGTGCTATACTCGCGAGCGAAAACATCTGCGGCATCTGTATGGTCTTTGCCGCGATGCCGCGTCAGGTTTTCACTTGCGTACCACAGCGGGTACGCGGCGTTCAACCTTCCTATAGAAGTGTTTTTATCCAATATGCTGATCTTTTTGGTGATTGGACTTTCTATCTTTCTTATCGGATCTTTGTGGACGATGGGATTTATGATTGCGTGGTATCGCCGCACACGAATAGCCGAAAAAAACGACTTGCCGCTGCCGGCGGTCAACTATCGCTTGTCACGGGCGCGAAACAACACACTCGTGGCGTGTTCTGTGATCGGAATGCTGTCTATGTATGCCGGAGTGATTTTGGAAATCCGCGGAGGGATGCCGGCCTGGATTTTGTTGATAACACTCACACCGCTTTTCGGCATTGGACTTGGTTTGTGGATAAGACGGCGGATAGACACGAAACGGCGCAGCCGTGGCTCAAATAAGCGGCTTTTTATCATTGGGATGATTGTGCTGCTGGTGATCGTTTACAGCATAACGGGCGTTGTTGTTTCTCGGATTATATCCACGCGCGGCAGCGAGTTATCCTCACTGAATGATCGCCCCGCGCTTACGCTTAAGGCCCTCGGCATAGCGGAAGCGCCGGATACGGTGGATACACAAATAAAGGGCAGCATAGCCGTTCCGGTTCATTACACTCATTGGGAATTCAACCGGCAAGGGAGCGCGCGGACAGAAATATGCCGCGCTGTCAGCCAGACATTGGCGCAAAGCTTGTATAATCATTTTGTTCATGAGCTTGAGAAGAGGTACGAGAGGTACGGCAATGACATGGGCGATATTCGCAAACTTATGTGTCTCACACCCGAAGAAGCTGTCTATTGGGGCGCGGACGCCGGCGCCGTCTTCTTAAATCAAGGCGGTTACGCCAACGACTTGATCCTGCTCTCCGGCAATACCGTCATTTGTCTTACGTTTCACGGGGATAGTGTCAATATGGAAACCGTCTCCGAAGCTGTGCGGGGCTTGTGGGATTGACCTTTCC
>JAISDM010000063.1 GCA_031264885.1 Peptococcaceae bacterium
GGACGGTCTCGGGCGGCAGTAGGCCGCCCCACCGGTACCGTGAATGACGCGTCTGTAGGGGCGGCATCCTGCCGCCCGTCTTTGACTGCGTTGGGTTCTTGCGGCACAAGCATGGCCATAGCCAGAGGACGCAGCTGCTCCCGGCTGTTGAGGCGGGGGTTTTCATAAACGGCCTCCAGCAGACAGTTTAAGACCTTGCTCCGCTCCCGGGGCGCCACATGCCATTCTATGAGATCATGCCCGTCAACGGCCAGATCCTTGAGCGTCAGCGGTTCGTGGCCGGCGATAATCCGGTCTGCCCAGGCTTCCAACCGTTCGATGGACGAAAAATCATGAGGAGGCCGCGACGCCTGAAGATCTGCCCGCTGCATCCGGAACAGGCGCCGTATATTGTTTTCGCCCAGCAGCGCCAGGAGTTTCTTGACCCTCACCTCGCCTGGCGCGGACAAATGCGCCATATGATGGAGAACGATGAGCCGGACGGCCTGAACGGTTGTTCGGTCGTATTTTAATCTCTTCATAATTTGTTCGCTCATGCTCGCTCCAAGCCGCTCATGTCCGTAAAAATGCCCGCGCCCGTCTTTATCTTCGGAAAAACAGGCGGGCTTCCCGATATCGTGAAAAAGCGCCGCGAGCCTGGTAATCAAATCCGCGGGGCAGCTTTCCGTCACGCACAGCGAGTGTTCGAACACATCCAGATGATGATGGCGGCTTTTTTGATCAAATCCCACACAAGGCATGAATTCAGGAACAGTCCATTGCAGAAGCCCCAGGGACGCCAGCAGGCGGAACCCCGATCCCGGCTGATCCGAAAGCAAGATCCGGTTAAGCTCGTATTGGACCCGTTCCCGGCTGATCCGTTCCAGATCCGGCCCCAGCCGGCGCATAGCCGCCATGGTTTCCGGATCCACGCGGAATCCAAATTGAGAGGAAAACCGGATTCCGCGCAGAATCCGCAGCGCGTCCTCCGCGAATCGCTTCTGAGGATCCCCCACAGCCCGGATCACGCGGTCATTCAAGTCATTCAAGCCGCCGAAGGGATCCAGCCAGCCCCGCGACGGAGAATACGCCATAGAATTGACGGTAAAATCCCGTCTGGACAAATCATCCGTGATATCCTGAGAAAATTGAACATAATCAGGGCGCCGGTGGTCGCCGTAAGGCCCGTCTTTGCGAAACGTAGTGATTTCAAACGCTTCATTCCGATAGACGACAGTCACGGTTCCGTGCTTAAGTCCGGTCATATACGTTTGGCAGCCCAACGACTGGCACAGCCCGGCAGTGTCCTCCGGCGGCAGATTGGTGGAGAAATCCCAATCCACAGGCGCGCGGCCCAAAGACAAATCCCGCAGACAGCCGCCGACCAGCCACAAGGCGGCGCCCGCCTCCTCAAACCAGAAAAACAGTTGAACCACAGACTGCGGCAATCGCAAACGCATAATCATCTCCCCGAATTCTCCCGGCCACAGGCGCGGCGTCATTCCGCGCCTCATAACAACGGAAGATACATAGGCACAGTATACCAGAAAACCGAGAAAGCGTGTAGCAAAAAAATAAATCCCTGCGAATCGTAATTTGGAAAAATTCCCCTCCAAGCATTCCTGTATTTTAAGGAGGGAAATAAAACGCATCATAGCAGATATGTGCGGATCCGGATTCGGGCGGCAGAATGCCGCCCCTACGGCGCCGTGCAAATGCGTCTCCGGGGGCGGGGCGCGCCTCGTTCCCCTACGGTACCGTGAATAATGCATCCGTAGGGGCGGCATCCTGCCGCCCGTCCCTGACAGACGCGGATTTCTCAATTCACAAATTTTCCCTTGTTTTTCCCCGGCGTCCGGTATATAATTGAGCCAGTAGAGGAGGGATCGGCGTGGATTCTATGACATTGCAAGCGATGAACGGCGTGATGGAGATGGGTACGATTTCCGCCATGCAAAGCGTCCAAACAGCTGTTTTGCGCAAACAGCTGGATACCAGCGAAATGCAGGCGTCTTTGCTGCTGGACACTTTCGCGAAGATGAACGAGAACATCAATACCGATATGACGCGTTCCGTGAAGCCCTATCTAGGCACGCAAGTCGATTTGTACATATAAGTAAATGTGGTTCGCAGTTTGAAAATCTATACCAAAGACGGGCGGCAGAATGCCGCCCCTACGGCGCCGTGAATGACGCGTCTGTAGGGGCGGCATTCTGCCGCCCGAAACCCGGCTCCGCAATTCTCTGCCCAGGCGTGTTTCACTAAATTGTGTCAAAATGTGGTTCGCAGATTCTTAGGATACCCGGCGGTTTTTAACAACCGCCGGGTATATTTTTTTATAAGCCGCGCACTCTAATCTTAGGTTAGACATTCTTGGAGCGCGAGGGAGGCGGCAAGTTGCGCAAAGATAAGATTGACCATCATCTCGAAAAAAACCGTGCGTATTTCAACAAACTCTATCACTTGCCCAAAAACCGGGACATCGTTATCCGAGAGTTCCGCATGGGTCTGAATCATAAAACGGAAGCGTTTCTGGCCTATTTTGACGGCATGGTGGACAGCGGCGCCATCATCGAGGGAATATTGAAGCCCTTGCTGAATATGGACAGGCCCCAAAACGGCAAAATAAATCCGGAGCGAATCAAAGAACAGGTGCTGGTCAGCAACGAGGTAGAAATCGGCGAGAACTGGAAGGACACGGTGGCCGGCGTGAATTACGGGATGGTGGCCATCTTGATTGACGGCTGCAATCAAAGCGTTTTGGTAGACGTCAAGGGATGGGAACACCGTCCGGTGAGCCAGCCGGAGGTCGAGCAGGTCATTCACGGCCCGCTGGAAGCGTTCAACGAGACACTGCGCACCAACATCGTTTTGATCCGCAAGGCCATACGAAACGAAAACCTGGTTACGGAGATCCTGGAGGTCGGACGCCGAAGCCGGACCAGCGTCGCCGTGATGTACATGTCCGATTTGGTTTCGCCCGAACTCCTGGCTCAGGTAAAAAAACGCGTCGCGTCTATTTCCGCCGATTACGTGGGCGGCGCGGGGGTTTTGGAACAATTCATCGAAGATCATCCCTGGATGCTTTTCCCCCAGTTCCTTTCCACCGAACGCCCGGACCGCAGCGCCGCCTTCCTGATGGAGGGCAAGGTCGTCATTATACTGGACGGGAACCCCACCGCTTTAATCGCCCCCGCCACATTGCTGTCTCTCTTGCACAGCCCGGAGGATTATTACCTGCGGCTCCCCTACGGGAATTTTATCCGAATTCTTAGACTGATCGCCATGATCATCGCCGTGGTCACACCGGCCTTCTACCTGTCCATCGCCACCCATCATCAGGAAATGATCCCTACGGACTTCCTGATTTCTTTGGCCCAAGCCAGAGAACAAGTGCCGTTTCCCACAATCGTGGAAATTATTTTAATGGAAATCTCTTTTGAACTGATTCGGGAAGCGGGGGTTCGGGTACCCGGCATCATCGGCAATACCATCGGCATCGTCGGCGCGCTGATTCTCGGGCAGGCCACGGTTCAAGCCAATATGGTCAGTCCGATTCTGATCATCGTTGTGGCCATTACCGGCCTGGCGTCTTACAGCATCCCCAATTATGAACTGGGCTTCGCGCTTCGCGAAATACGCTTCATATATACCTTGGCGGCGGCTTTCTTCGGCTTTCTGGGCATATCCGCCACGCTGTTTTTCACTCTGATGGTTTTGTCCTCCAAAGAATCCTTTGGCGTCCCTTACTTGACGCCGCTGGCGCCCAATTTTAAATCCTCGCCGGACCGTCTGACCCGGGGACCCGTATGGTCTATGGAGCGCAGGCCCGAATATCTTCATCCCCAGGGCACGCGCCGACAGTCAAAGATCAGCCGGGGCTGGGTTATTAGCCGGCCCGCGCGCCGGTTCGGACATCAAACGCCTGAGAAGAAAGGGGATTGACGTGTCAAACACCGCGCCTACGATCAAAATTCAGGAAAAAGAAGCTTGGACTTTGGGCACTTTGGTCATTTCCACCAAATTATTTTTGGGATACCCCAGAATCATGGTCGAGGAGGGACTGACAGCCGGATGGATGATCGTGCTGATCGGAACGGTTTTGTCCCTCTTTGCCTGGAACGGCGTCATGGCGCTGATGCGCAAATACCCCGGACAGTCCTTGGGTCAAATTTATAAAATAACCCTGGGAAAAATATTCGGCGGACTGGTCAACGGGCTGCATCTGACGATCGCTTTTGCCACGTGCCTGATCTACATGGTGCAGTTTTATGAAACGATTTGCTTATATGTACTGGAAGGGACGCCCAAATGGGCGCTGGTACTGTTGTTCACCGGGTTAATGATACTGGGCGCGTGGTTTGGCGTCATTCCCATAGCGCGGGTCAGCGTTCTGAGTTTCTATCCCGTACTCGCCGCCGTCAGCACAGTGCTCATTCTGACCCTGGGGGAGATGAATCCTTATTATTTGCTCCCCATCGGCGGCAGCGGCGCCGGAAACATTCTGCGGCACGGCGTCATAAATCTGTCCGCTTCCATTGAGGTGATTTTTCTGCCGTTCCTGACGCCTTATCTCGATTTCGACCTGATCGCTCTGAAACGGGCGGGACGGAGCGCCATATTGTGTTCCGGAGTTTACTTCGCGCTGGTAACCTTGGGTTATACCATGCTGTTTTCGCTGCCCGCGGGCCTGGAATACCTGACGCCTTTTTTTCAGATAAGCCGCATGGCTCAAATCAGTCTGGACTTCCAAAGATTAGAAATGATTTTTGTGCTGGCCTGGACCTTCTGCGTTTTTGCGCGGCTGGCGGCAAGTTTATCTTTCATGAGTATTCTGGCCAAAAGCTTCACCGCCAAAATTCCCTACCGGCGTCTGGCGGTGATATTTGGCCTGACGGTTGGGCTGCTGGCATATTTCTCGGAAGAAGGGAGTCATTGGGCGCCCATTGTGGTTATGTGGCTTCACAGTTACAGCTTTCTGATCGTCTTTGGGCTGCCCTTGCTGGCGTTTGGCGTTCATGTTCTGAAAAACGCGGGAAAAAAGAAGGTGGATCCTGTTGAAAATCAAATTTAAATCCGTTTTTTTGAATCCGGCGTCATTCGCGTGTCTGCTGTTATGCCTGGCGGGCGCGCCGGCCGCCGCCGGCTGTCAAGCCGTTCCGGAAACGGATATGCAGACGTATATTATGCTGGTCGGCATTGATGAAGGCGTCCGGCTGCCGTATCAGATCACATTCCAATACGCCGCCCCCAAAAACAACGAGCCGGATACATTGACGGTAGAGGCGCAGAATCTGTGGGACGCGATGCAGATCGCCGATGCCTTCACAAGCCGTGTTTTGAACCTGGAACACAACCGGGTCATCATCGTTTCTCAGGCGGTGGCGGACAGAGGCATGGAACCGGTCATCGAAATGCTCACTTGGGACAACAGCATCCGCCGGGAGTGTTTTTTGCTGATGACCCTGGGGAAGGCCCGGGATTTTATCAAAAGCAACGAAAGCAATGTGGAACGGTATCCTTCCAGACACTTTGAGTTTGTTATGGACGGGAATACGGAGTCAGGCATGATTTTGATTTCCGACATACACAGTTTTTACACGGCGCTTAAATCTCCCCAGGCCCAGGCCGCTGTGGGACTGGTGGGCGTCAACGAAGGAAATAAGCTGGACTCGGGCCAGAGCGGGCTTGAGGATTTTGATTATATCGCCGGGAATATACCCCGGGAGGGGCGCAACCAAACCGAAATCATGGGCATGGCTGTCTTCCTGGGGGACCGGCCGGTGGGCTACCTGAGCGGCGGCGAATGCCGGTGCTATAATATGATCACAGGCAGATTCCATTCCGGGGTCATGAGTTTCACGAATGTCTCGGAAAACCCGGACGCCGAACTGGTTCTGACCGTGGAAAAAAGCGGGCCGCCCAGCGTGCGCGTCCGGCTTGAAGACGGCAAAGCCGACATATCGGTCAATGTCCGGCTCAGGTGCTGGGTGGAATCCTTCAATGGGCCGGAGAGCTTCCGGGATCCGGAACAAACCGCCCAAATCGAGGAAAAGGTCGGCGGCGAAATTTCCCGGGAAATGACAAACTTAGTACAAAAAGTGCAAAAAGAGATGAAAAGCGACGCTTTCGGGTTCTGCGACTACGCCCGGGCGAATTTTTGGACTCTGCGGGAATGGGAAGACTACGACTGGCAAAAAGCCTTTGAATCCGGCCAAATCCGAATCAATGTTCAAACAGAGATCAATCCGGGAGACAAAGAACGCGCGCTCACCGGGAAAGGGCAGCGGTAACGGGATACGACGCGGTTTTTGACGTTTTCGGACGGTCCCGGGCGGCAGAATGCCGCCCCTACGGCGCCATGAACAACGCATCCGTAGGGGCGGCATCCTGCTGCCCAGGCATCCGGTTCCCACCCCGTCTTTGTCATTCCGGGTCAGGTCGCGGGCTCAATCCGCGCGTCTTGCGACGCTTGATTTCACCTCGCGCCTGCCCAGTCTCACCCTTCCTTCATCGCCCACCGGGCGCGGGTGGGTTCGACTCCGGGCTTGTCCCGGAATCCACTCCCGATCGGCTGTAGTGCGCGTCGATCCGTTTCAGCGCGAACAAAAGCGGCAGCCCGAGACAATAGCAGGAGGCCAGTTCCCCCGCGCCCACTTCCAAAGCCAGCGCCAGCCAGGGAATACCCGTGGCCGCGTGCAGTACATATCCCACAACTACCCCGTTCAAAACAACCGGCGGCAGCGGCGCCAAGAAGGGAAAACGGGCCAGCCCGCGTGTGCATAAAGCAGCCAGAAGCGTAGCCAGACTGCCGAACACAACATCCGCCACGCCATACCCCCCCACAAAATTAGCCGCCGCGCATCCGATGAACAGCCCCAGCGGCGCCTCCGGAAAAAACACCGGCAGCACAGTCAGCGCCTCCGACGCCCGCAGCTGCGCGGGCCCGAAGCTAAACGGCGCCAGCGCCAGGGTCACGGCGGCGTACAACGCCGCAATGACCGCGCCTCTGGCCATTCGACGAACATTCATACGATCACGTCCTTGCGTTTTCTTTTTAACCATAATAAAGCATCTTCCGGTTTTTTTCAACCCAAATTCCCCTGTCATTCCGGCTTTATGCCGGAATCCAGGTCCTTCTTTTGGATTCCGGGACAAGCCCGGAATGACGGGAAATCTGGGGATTCGGGGGCAGGATGCCGCCCCTGCGGTACCGTAAGCGACGCGCTTGTAGGGGCGGAATCCTGCCGCCCGGGACCGTCCGGAAACGCGCCCATCTTTTCCCATTCCCCTCCTTGGAGTCGATCCCGACCGCGCCCGGTGGGCGATGAAGGGAGGGTGAGACTGGGCAGGCACGCGGTGAAGTCAAGCGGCGCCAGACGCGCAGGCTGAACCCGTGTCCTGACCCGGAGGGGAATTTTTTCACACGATGAATCGCAGGTCGAAAAATATGTTTCTCCTGTGTTCCGCTATCTGTGTTATAATACATTAATGAGGTTCGGGTTCATATTAGGCCGGGCGCCCCGTGCCGGTCCGGCCCGGCACGATAAACAGCATTACGGGAGGGAATTCTTTGAGCTGCGACATACATCAGTCCGTCGCTTCCGCCAATCGCGTCGTGATTAAAGTGGGAACCAGCACGCTGACCCACGCCACGGGCAAGCTGAATTTGGCGCGGATGGAGCGGCTGGCGCGGCAGATGGCCGATCTGAGAAACCGCGGTATGGAGATTATTTTGGTCACATCGGGAGCGGTGGGCGCGGGCATGGGTAAGATGGGCATGGACCGCCGGCCTTCGCAAATATCCGCCCGCCAGGCTTTGGCCGCCATCGGACAGGGCGTGTTGATGCACACCTATGAGAAACTTTTTTCCGAATACAGCGTAACGGTGGCCCAGGTGCTTTTGACCCGGGGGGACATTGAACACCGCGAACGCTATCTCAACGCCAGGAATACCATGTTTAAACTGTTAAAATACGGCGCGATCCCCATTGTGAACGAAAACGACACGCTGGCCTTTGAAGAAATCAAAATTGGGGAGAACGACATGCTGAGCGCCATGGTAGCCGGCTTGACGGACGCGGATTTGCTGGTGATTTTGTCCGATATTCAAGGTTTGTATACCTCGGACCCGCACAAGGATCCCAACGCGAAACTCGTGCCGGTCATCCGGGAAATCACGGATGAGACGCAATCCTTCGCGGGCGGCGCCGTGAGCAAGTTTGGCAGCGGCGGAATGGCCACCAAGCTCCAGGCCGCGCGCGTCGCTACCAGTCAGGGCATTCCGGTGGTGCTGACATCCGGCGCCGGAAAAGATGTTCTGTCGAATTTAATGGAAGGCGTCTGCGACGGAACATTCTTTCTGCCCAGCGAGCATCCCATGGGCAGGCGCAAGGGCTGGATCGCCTTCAATACCAGGCCGGAAGGGATCCTGTTTATGGATGACGGCGCCGCTCAGGCCATCCGTCACAAGGGCAAAAGCCTGCTCCCCAAAGGCATTTACGGATTGGAAGGAAATTTCAGCCGGGGGGATATCGTCAGTTTGTCCGCGGCGGAGGGCGAGTTCGCGCGGGGCATCGTGAATTTCAGCGCGGATCAGGTGCGCCTGATCATGGGCCGCCATACGAAGGAAATTGAAGAAATATTAGGATCCGGGCAAGACGCGGAAGTGGTTCACCGGGATAATCTGTCCGTCAGGATTTGACGGTTCGGGCAAAATGGAACAAGGAGGGAAAGCGATGGCTCTGTCATTGGCCGATCAAGGCAAATTGGCGAAAGAAGCCGCCTATCAAACGGGGCTTTTGACCACCGAGGCCAAAAATCATATTTTAAAAAAAATGTCCGGCGCCCTGACCGCGCGCCAGGATGCCATTCTTCAAGCGAACCGGAAAGATATGGAAGCGGCCGGGAAGAAGAATATCCCCGCTTCTCTGCTGGATCGGCTCATGCTGAATCCGGGGCGGATCGAAGACATGTCTGAGGGGCTTCTGACCGTCATGTCTCTGCCTGACCCCGTAGGCCAGGTGGAATCCATGTGGACGGGCGCCCAGGAGATTCAGATCGGCAAAATCCGCGTACCGTTGGGCGTCATTGGGATCATTTATGAGTCCCGGCCCAACGTGACGGCAGACGCCGCGGGGCTCTGCCTCAAAACAGGCAACGCCGTGATTCTCCGCGGGGGGGCGGACGCGTTTCTCTCCAATCAGGCCATTGCCACCGTGCTGTCGGAAGCGGCTGTGGAAGCCGGCGCCCCTATAGGCGCCGTTCAGCTGGTACAGGATCCCGGCCGGGAATCCGCGCGGGAACTGATGCGGATGAAGGAGTATCTGGACGTACTGATTCCCCGGGGCGGAGCGGGACTGATCCGGGAAGTGGTGGAGAACTCAACGGTGCCTGTGATCGAAACCGGCACAGGCAACTGCCATATATACATTGACGCCGGCGCCGACTTGGAAATGGGCAAATCCATCATTCTCAACGCCAAAACCCAGCGTCCCGGCGTGTGCAACGCCGCCGAGACCCTGCTGGTGCATCAGTCCGAGGCGGAGGCGTTTTTGCCCGGGGCCGCCGAAGCCCTGGAGGCCGCCGGTGTGGAACTGCGCGGCTGCCCCCGGGTCCGGCAGATTTTGCCCCATATTAAGGAAGCCTCCGAGGCGGATTACGAACAGGAGTTTTTGGACTTGATTCTGGCCATAAAGGTCGTAGACAGCCTGGAAGACGCCATGGCGCATATCCGCCGTTACGGCACCCGCCATTCGGAGTCCATCATTACCCGGGATTACAGAAACGCGCGGATTTTTCTGAAAGAGGTGGACGCCGCCTGTGTCTACGTCAACGCGTCCACGCGCTTTACCGACGGGTTTCAATTCGGCTTCGGGGCGGAAATCGGCATCAGCACCCAGAAGCTCCACGCCCGGGGCCCCATGGGGCTTAACGAGCTGACCACAATCAAATACATCATCTATGGAGACGGGCAGGTTCGTAGTTAAGGAGGTGTTTTCCATCCGAAAAATCGGCATTCTCGGAGGGACTTTTGATCCGGTGCATTTAGGACATTTGACTGCCGCCGAAGCCGTCCGTGAAGCTTATGATCTGGAACAGGTGCTGTTTATCCCGGCGGGCGAGCCGCCGCATAAGCTGGACCAGACCAAAACCGCCGCCTGGCACCGTTATTGGATGACGGTTCTGGCGACTTTGGATAATCCCAAATTTGACGTTTCCCCGGTGGAAATCCAGCGCGAAGGCGTCTCCTATACCATCGACACCCTCATGTATTTCAGGGAAAAAATGGGATCCGAGAGTGAAATTTATTTTATCGCCGGAGCGGATCTTGTCTTTGAAATAGCCGGCTGGCGCCGATCGGACGCGTTGTTCGAGCGATGTGTGTTCGTCATTGTGACCCGCCCCGGGTTCGATTTCGGGCGGCTGCGCGACAATCTGTCCGGCGTTCTGACCCAGGCCCAATTGAACAGAATCGCGCCCCTGGAGATTCCGGCGCTGGAGGTTTCATCCACAGAAATCCGGCAAAAGATCAAAGCGGGCCGCACCGTGAGGTATCTGATTCCGGAAGCGGTGGACGCCTATATACGCAAAAACGGATTATACCGCTGACCCGTCAGTCCGGGTTCGCAATGCGGAAATCCGCTCTGTCGGAGGCGGGCGGCAAAATGCCGCCCCTACAAATACGGCATTCACCCGCGGCGTTGCCGCCGCGCCTTTGACGAAACCATCCCGCCCCTACAGACACCGGGGCATTCGCGTCACCGTAGGGGCGGCATACTGCCGCCCGGAACCGTCCGAAAGCGACATATGGCGCCGGAAGACAAGATGCGAAGGCGAATCTATCCATCTCAAGGAGGCACATTTCATGGACGCATACGACGCGTGGGTACGCGGGCGCGTCAGCGCCAGCCGCTACCGGCATACCCTGGGTGTGGTCAAGGCGGCGCGAAGGCTGGCCGAGATTCACCGCTGCGATGTGGAGAAAGCCTCCGCCGCGGCCTTTTGCCATGACGCGGCCAAAGGCATGCCCAAGGACGCGTTGCTGTCAAAGGCGGAGGAAGGCCGCTGGCCCCTGGATTGGGTGGACCGGATGCGTCCGGATTTGCTCCACGGGCCCGTGGCGGCTATACTGTGTTATGAGGAATTGGGAATTCGGGATGAGGATATATTAAACGCGATCCGTTATCACACGACGGGACGGCCGGATATGAGCCTGCTGGAGCAGATCGTTTATTTGGCCGATTTAATCGAAGAAGGACGGGATTTTCCGGAACTGCCGCGATTGAGGAAACTGGCGGAACAAGATTTGACGGAAACCCTGACGGAGGCTTTTGATCTGATCCTGCGCTTTATCTTGGAAAGCGGCGATTTGATTCATCCGACAACAATCCACGCGAGGAATTGGTACCGAACAAAAATAAACGCGAATAAAGAGGAGGAATCCATGATTGGACAGTAAGCAAACAGCCGTTCTGGCGGCCCGGGCCATCGATCAAAAAAAAGGAACCAATGTGACAGTACTCAAGCTGGAAGATTTAACAATACTGACGGATTTTTTTGTGGTCGCCACAGGCGGCAGCCGGGTTCAGACCCAGGCCATGTCGGACGCCGTGGAAGAGGCTCTTGAAGCAAACGGGCTTCGCGCCGGCCGCCGGGAGGGCTACGGGGAAGGGCGCTGGATTCTGCTGGACTACGGCACGGTGATCGTACACGTATTCCAGGAAGACGAGCGCGGCTTCTATAATTTGGAAAGATTATGGGCGGACGCCCCGGCTCTGACCCGGGAAGAAGTGTTCGGGGAAGAAGCGTTCGGGGCGGACCGGCAATAATCGCGAAAGCGGTCATGAGGCAGTCACGAGGCAGCTATAAATCTGGGAAGTGACCCGGTTAACGCGCCCAAATTATTGTCGGGCTTATTTGTCCTCCGTCATTCCGGGCTTGTCCCGGAATCCAAAAATGATAAACCAAAGAACCTGAATTCCAGGTCAAGCCCGGAATGACAAGATACAACGTCTGAATGCCGCCCCCACAGACGCACCCCTCTCGGCGCCGTAGGGGCGGCATCCTGCCGCCCGAGACTGTCCGAAAACGCACCCATCTTTTCCCATTCCCCCTCAAGGAGGGGAATATAAAGCGTCTAAATTTTTATTTTTGACAAAAAAATATTCTTGCAGACTTTTCCCCGGAAGGATAAAATAAAGACGCCGATTTATGGCGGCGTCAGCCGGCGCCTCCGGAGAAACGCAATAATCAGTAATAATTATACGTTTTAACATTCCGTTTACTTGACAGTTCAGATAGCCCATGATAAGCTTAAAAATAATTGGGCAATCCAGATTGAAATATATGATTTACTTGAGCCAAGTTTTATGCTAATATAAGACAGGGTTTTGGTTTATTAGTTTTTTAAAATGTTTATTGATTAAAATTTTAATTAGTCATAGGGGGTGAACAAAGCAGACCAAAGTGCCGATGGGTGTAACATAACAGGGTTCAACGCTCGTTATGGACATTCCCGATTCACACGTTTAAGATTCTCTATTTTATGAAAAAGGAGGACAATAATTTTGATGGAAATGTCAACAAAAGCAACTGGCGCAAACGTAAAAAAACTGCTGATTCTTTTTATTATGATTTGCCTGGCAGTCACCTTGTGTCCGGTTGCGGGATTCGCGGCTCCAACTGATATCAGCGGCCATTGGGCCGAAGCTGAAATCACCCGTTGGACGAACGCGGGAAAGATCGGCGGCTATCCAGACGGCACCTTTAAGCCGGATAATCCCATTACCAGAGCTGAATTCATGGCTTTAACCAATCGTGGATTCAACTTTACGGCGATGGTAGATATTACATTTACGGATGTTCCGGCCAATGCCTGGTACGCGTCTGTGATCAGAGCCGCGAGAGCCGCCGGCTATATTGGCGGTTATGAAGACGGCACGGTAAGACCCAACGCGCCGATTACAAGGGAAGAAGTGGCGGCAATCGTCGCTCGCATCAAGAAACTTCCTGGCAATGAGGCGAAAGCGAATTCCTTCACCGACGCCGCCAGCCTGACCTGGAGTAAGGCTGTGGTGGGCGCCGCGGCTGAGGCGGGCATCATCGGCGGCTACCCCGACGGCAGCTTCGGGCCCAAGCGCCCGACCACCCGCGCGGAGGCGGTGGCGATCCTCGACCGTGCCCTGCCGGCGCCGGTTGGGACGGAGGAGACTACCACGACTACGACGGGCAGTTCGAGCGACGGCAGCAGCGAGCCCACGGGCGTATCTGTTCGGTTGAGCGGCATTGAAATCAGCGGCAACGGTACGCTAACGCCTAACTTTAGCCCGGACACGCGCACTTACACATACGAGACATCCGCAGACACAGTGAATGTAAAAGGCATACCGCAGTCCACCTCGTTCACATTACAGTACAGCATAAACGGAAGCACATACTCAACCGCAGTCAGCAGCGCGAACAACAGAGGCGTGGACGCGGCGGTTCCGGGCACGGGTTCAAACGAAGTCAAAATCCGAGTCAACAGATCCGGCGCGTACAGAGAATATACCGTCACCCTCGTGAAACCGGGCAGCGGCCCAGGGACATTACCGGAAGAAATTTCGCACACTGAGATCGAACACACATCCAGACCCGCTGCGGATATGCCTGAGATAACGGAAGTCACCCTGTTTGTCAAGCCCGCATACAAAGGTCTGATTGATCTCATTACCGTCAATGGCGCCAGCGCTTGGATATTGCCCGATACAGCGGAAGGAATTGAGAATTGGTTTGTCAGATTGGAAGGAACGTTTGTCGAGTCTCAATTGCGGATTGAGGTTACGCGCAGCGGCAGTCAGGAAGCAATCCGGATCACCCCGCCTGCGGGAGGCTGGCCGGAGCCCGTTGACTACGTAACTAAGGAAAGCTATCTGAGACCCGCGGCCGATATGGTTATGACGCTGATCAAAATACATCTCAAACCGGCCTACGACGGTACTTTGAACGGTATTTTTGTCAATGGAACGGAAGCCGATCTCCCTCTGGGCGACGGAATATGGGGAAAACGCTTTGAAGCTGATGTGAACGCCTTTGAAGTAACCTCTCTTACTACGGACTATACGCCTCCGGCGACCAATCCTCCCGCCGGAGAAGCCGATTTAATCATAAGCGCGGCAATAAATTATAGTACAGCGGAAAGGGCATATATCGCTTACATCTACATTAATCAAGACGAAGCCTTAAACGTCCAAAGCATCAGAATCACAGATGATCAGGGAACTTTGTTGACTGAGTATCCCGGAAGCCTGTCACGCAGAAATAGTCCGTTTAATCTTTACCAAGGAGTAGTAGAAGAAATATCAAGCGCGCAATTGAATGGCAAAACCGTAAACATTCGAGTTGAGACTATTAGTGGGGACCATGATGATACTGATGCAAGGTATGCTTCCCAATAAGTTGATAATAAACTGTTGTGAACAAAAAATAAGGAGGCAAAGGTAAATGAGGTTGTTGAAAAACAAAAGAACGATTGCGTTGATTCTGACCCTTATGATGTTCTTTTCCAACGCCGCCATTGCTATGGCGCTGCCGGAAAAGGTTCAGGTGGGAACGGTCAACGGAGTGGTGGAACAATACGATTATGAAGACGCGTTGGGAACCGGAGCTGCCCGCGTTAAATTCAAAGCTTCCATAATCAACATGAGAGATCCGGAAAGCTTCATAATCAAAGACGACCAGACCGGGTTGTGGTATGACGTAAATTCTGATATCACTTTAGCCGGCGCGATGAACGATCCGAG
>JAISDM010000064.1 GCA_031264885.1 Peptococcaceae bacterium
CGCAGGAACGCGTGCAGCATGTTGTAGCTTAAATCCAGACCGCTGGCGATGACGACGTTTTGCAGCACGCTCAGGTTCGAGAACAGCCGGATGTTCTGGAATGTGCGCGCGATGCCCAGTTGGGCGATTTTGTGTGTCTTCAGGCCGGTGATGTCCCTGCCGTTGAAGCTGATTTTGCCCCCGTCCGGACGGTATATGCCTGTAATCACGTTAAAGACGGTGGTTTTGCCCGCGCCGTTGGGTCCGATGAGCCCGTGAACCCCGCCTTGGGCGATGGAAACGTTAAAATCGTCTATGGCGCGGACGCCGCCGAAGTTTTTGTTCAGCGCGGATATCTCCAAAATGCCGTTCATCTCATTCATCCCGCGCCGCCCCCTTTGACCGCTTTGCGGCGGAAAAATTTCAGCAGGCGGGAAAGAGAGAATTCCCGATAGCCGCACAGTCCTTCCGGCCGTATGATGATGATGGCCACCACGGCGAGGCCGTAAAAGAACATGCGATAGTTCGCGAAGCTGCGGAACATCTCCGGCAAAAGCGTAATCAGGAGCGAGCCCAGAACGGAGCCCGTCAGACTGCCCAGACCGCCGATGACCACCGTGATGGTCAGTTCCGCCGAGCGCGGCAGATTGAACATCACCGGAGAAAGAAACATCAGATTGTGGGCGTAAAGAGCGCCTGCCCAGCCCGCCAGCATGGCGCTGAACACAAAGGATATTTTTTTGTGCTTCGTCACGTCGATGCCCACCGACTCCGCGGCGAGTTCCTGCTCGCGTATGGCGGTCAGGCCGCGCCCGTAACGGGAATGGATGAACGTCCAGGCCAGGGCGATGGCCAGCAGGGCGCTGAATACGGCCACGGCCAGCGTCGTGTGTTTGGGGATGCCCGCCAGTCCTTTCGCGCCGCCGGTCACCGGTTCAATATAATTGAACAGCACCCGCACACACTCGCCGAATCCCAATGTGGTGATCAGGAAATAGTCTCCTTTAAGCTTCAGCGTCAGCGAGCCCAGAAGGAAGCTCACAAAACCCGCCGCCAGCGCGCCCGCCAGAACGGCCGGCAGGAAGGGGATCCCCAGCCTGGTGGTAAGCAAGGCGGACGCGTACGCGCCGATGGACATAAACCCCGCGTTGCCGAAAGAGAATAGCCGCGTAAAGCCGGTTAAAATAGAGACGCCCAATACGATGATCAAATTGATACACACCAATATGATGATGCCTTGCGTATAATCGGAAATCAAAGCCGATTCCCCCTTTCCTAAGGACTTGTGCAATAATAAATTGCACAATCTCGCGCAGAAATTTTACCGTCAGGCAAGGCGGAGGAAGGAGGCATACCCGGGGGCGGTATGGCGACTGACGACAACGCCGCCTGACGGTAAAATGGCAAGCGAGAAGTCCAAGTTATTGTTGTACAAGTCCTAAGCTTTCTCTTCCACATGGATGCCCATCAGACCGCTGGGCTTAATGAGCAGCGTGGCTATGAGCAATGAGAAGGTAATGAGGTCGCGGAGACTGGAATTCAAATAGCCCGCGACCATAATCTCCGCGACGCCTATGATCAGCGCGCCCAAAATCGCCCCGCGCACGCTGCCGAGGCCGCCGAAAACGGAAGCGATGAACGCCTTGAGCCCCACATTGCCCATGGTGGGAAACACATTGTACTTGAGGCCCAGCAGAATGCCCGCGACGCCGGCCAGCGCCCCCGCCAATATGAACACGGCCGCCAGCATTTTATCCACATTGACCCCCAGCAGACTGGCGGTGTAGCTGTTGGATGCCACAGAACGGACGCCCAGGCCAAATTTGGTATGCTGAATCAAAAATTCCATGACGATCAGCGCCGCCGCGGAAATAGCCAGGCTCATCACATCCAGAACGCCTATCCGGATGTTTCCGGCGCTTATGGAGGTAATGGGAATAACGGTGGGAAACATCTGGAACTTGGAGCCGAACAAGAGCATCACGCCGTTTTGGAATACGGTGGAAAGCCCCATGGCCGCGATCATCAGAAACATCGTGGGGGATTTGTTCTCACGGATGCGGCGGTATAAGAACCGCTCGTTAAACAAACTGATCAGCGCGGCGCCGCCGATGCCCGCCAACGCCGCCAGAGGGAACGGAAGAACCAGCGCCGACACG
The DNA here is from genome assembly GCA_031264885.1 of Peptococcaceae bacterium. GTDB lineage: Bacteria > Bacillota > Peptococcia > DRI-13 > UBA5745 > JAISDM01. The sequence continues at coordinate 2,139 of JAISDM010000064.1, forward strand.
CTCATCAGCGCCACGTAAGCGCCCACCATACACACCTCGCCATGGGCCCAATTGGAGAAGCCCAGCAGGCTGTAAATCAGGGCGTATCCGGACGCGATCAGCGCGTACACGCCTCCCACGGAAATACCATTGATAAGCTGCTGCAAAAACACCTTGCCCACCTCGCTTTATGACGCCTCGGGAAACTGCGGTTTGCAGTTTGATCTGCGCCTGTCGAAGACGGGCGGCAGGATGCCGCCCCTACATATGCGTCATTCACGGTACCGTAGGGGCGGCATCCTGCCGCCCACAAATCCGGATCCGCTCTTGCCTGCCCGGGCACGTTTCGCCAAATGATACCAAACTACGAATCGCAGCCCGGGAAAGCCTTGTCTTTCCGCTCACAGGTTACTTGAACATTTCGATAAACACGTTATCGGCGCCTTTGATTTCAAATATCGCCAGTTCCCGCACGGGATTGTGCGTGGCAGGATCAATGGACATTTCGCCGATCAGTCCTTTAAAGAAGGTTGTATTCTCCAGCGCGTCCCGGATGGCCTGGGGATCGGCGGATCCGGTTTCGTTGATACACTGAACGATCCACATCAGTCCGTCGTTTCCAAACAGGCACTCGCCTTCCAGCCCAATATTATACTTCGCCTGATATTCTTCCCCGTAAGCCTTCGCTTCAGGCAGGCTGAACCCGGGCCGCGTGCAGAAGAAAGCGCCTTCCAGCGCGCCTTCGGCCATGGTCCCCAGCTCATAGCTGTCCCAGCCGTCAAATCCGACCATCTGACCCTCAAAGCCCAGTTCCTTCGCCTGTTTGGCAATCAGCGCCACGTCGCTGTAGATCCATGGGACAAACAGCGCTTCCGGCTTCGCCTGTACAATCTTGGTCAGCTGCGCGCGGTAATCATTGTCCCCGGAATTGGCGGCCTCGTTTGCCACAATCGCGCCGCCGCCCGCCGTGAAAGCCTTGACCGTAAAATCCGCCACGCCGGTAGAGTAGGAATCCCCTTGATTGACGATGATGGCCGCGGTTTTGTAGCCCTTATTCAGAACATATTCAGCCATCTTCGTTCCCTGAAAAGAGTCGATGAAGCACAGGCGGAAAGAATAGGGGTGCAATTTTCCGCTCTCATCCACCGTCACCAATTCATTGGACGCGGCTGTGGCGATCAGCGGCACTTTTTTCTGGTCGGCCACAGAGGCCATGGGGATGTTGCAGCTGGAAAAATTGGTGCCCACGACCGCAACGACCTTGTTCTCATCCACCAGCTTGTTGTAAGCGTTCACAGAATCCTGCGGGTCGCCCCGGCCGTCCAGCCCGACGATTTCGATTTGTCTGCCCAGCACGCCGCCGTCCGCGTTGATTTTTTCCGCGGTAAGCAGCATCCCGTTTAATCCCGCCTGCCCCCAAAGGGCCGTGTCTCCGGACAGCGCGCTCACGTAGCCGATTCTAATCGGATCCCCGGCCACAGCCGGCTGTCCGCTCCCGCCGCTCCCACCGTTCCCGCCTCCGGGCGCGGTAGAATTGCCGCATCCCGCGGCGGCAAACATGACGGATAACGTTAAAGCGGCAGCCATCGTTCTTTTTAACATCATGTGAATCCCTCCGTTCATTTTTTTTAGCGATACTCAAATTCCAGCGGCTCGCCGCGCAAGAAATGTTCCACATCCCGCGCGAGCTGGCGCGTGTGATGGTCGATGGCGTCGTAGGTGGCGCCGGCGATGTGGGGCGTAATCACGATATTGTCCAGTTCCGCCACAAAGGGGTGATTCTCGGGCAGCGGCTCGCTGTCGAACACATCCAGCGCGGCGCCCGCTATTTTGCGCGCGCGCAGGGCTTCAATCAGCGCCGTTTCATCGACCAGCGCGCCCCGGGACGTGTTGATAAAATAAGCGGAAGATTTCATTTTTTCAAAAGCGTCCCGGTTGATGACGCCCCGAGTCTCCGGCGTGTCTTTGCAATGCAGTGTCACAACGTCCGCCCGGGCGAGCAGTTCGTCCATCCCGACCTGCTCGTCTCCGGCTTCCAGCGTCTCCGGGGCGATGAAAGGATCCGCCGCCAATATCTTCATGCCTAAGGAGCGGCAGATGCGGGCGACTTCGCGGCCTACGCCGCCGTAGCCGACGACTCCGAGGGTATGCCCGGACATCTGAAAACCCTTGTACAGCACATAAGGGCTGTTTGGGCCCAGCGCCCAGGTCACGTCGTCCCGCAGCCCCGGTTCGGCCGTCTTTGCCACGGCCGGCAGCCCCGCCGCCGGAGCCGCCGCAGCCGGGGTCGCCGCAGTCTCCGGCGCCGGAGCCGCTGGGGCTGCTGAATTCGGCGAAGCCGCCGGATCCGCATGGGCTGCTGAATCTACCGTGGCTGCCTGCGCCGCCGGCGCGGTCGGGGTCGCCGCAGCTGCCGGCGCCAGATGGCGGCCGGATTTCAGCGCCGCGTAAGCCATGGGAATCTTGCGCATGACGCTGAGCATGAGCGCCACGGTGAACTCCGCCGTGCATGTTGTGTTGCGTCCGGGCGCGTAACTGACGGGAATCCCTTTTTCCCGCGCGGCGCCGATATCGACGTTGACAGGATTCGCCCGCGTGCAGACGATGAGCCTGAGATTCGGCGAAGCCTCCATGACGCGCCGGGTAATGGGATCATAGCTTGTCACGAGTATATCCTTCCCCGAAATAAGACGCGCCATCTCGTCTTCGCTGAGAATTTCCCTGGTCTTTCCCCAACCGGCGTATTCGATTTCCAAAAGCCGCTCCAGCGGTTCCATATATTCCCTGTTGATTTCTGCTGTAATCAGTGCTTTCATGGTTCAGAACCCTTTCTCATATTATTTTTTGCGGCGCACGATATGCCTCCCAATGCTCCTGGATCCTAAATTTCTTCGTGTTCCTCGATACGCCGGCCATAATCCTTGAAGCGCTCGATCATCCGCTCCATTTCGTCCTGAGGCAGAAGCACCGGTTCCCCGACACATTTGGCGCGATAATACAGCTCGCAGCAAAACTCGATTTCCTCTGTCACGGCAAAGGCTTCCGCCAGATCCTTGCCCCCGGCCAGCAGTCCGTGGTTGGCCAGCAGCACCGCCTTGCGGCCTTCCATCGCCTCGAAGGCGTTCTTTGCCAAAGCGACGGTGCCATAGGTGGCGTACTTCGCGCAGCGCACGTCCGTTCCCGCGTAAGCCACCAGGTAATGCAGGGGAGGCAGCGTCCAATTCAATGTGGCGATGGTGGCCGCGAAGGTCGTGTGCGTGTGTATAACGGCGCCGATATCATTCCTGTACTTGTAAAAAATGCGGTGCATGTCACATTCGCTGGAAGGAACCGCGTCCCCATCGATGATTTTGCCGCTTTGCGCGTTGATGAGCACGATTTGTTCCGGCTTGATTTCAAAATAATCGATGCCGCTGGGGGTAATGGCCATCAGCCCGGACGCGCGGTCACAGACGCTTAAATTGCCTCCCGTTCCCCGCGTCAATCCTGACTGGACGGCTTTCTTGCCGTATTGAATGATTTCTTCCCGAATTTCCTGTAAAAGCATAGGGCGTCTCCTTTCTCCTGAACCGCTTCCTTCATAAAGCGCATATCTCCGCGATCTCCCTGGCTATGGCGCGGTCGATCATCATCACATTGACGCAGCCGGTGCGCAGCGCGCCCAGGACAGCCTCCACCTTTTTCTTCCCGCAGGCCAGCATAATCACGCAAGGGATCTTCGCCAGATGCTCGGGTTCCACGCCAATGATGTTGTTGAGCCGCTTCCACGCGCCGTCCTTGTCGAAAGGCTGCATGGCCAGGTCGCCGGCGCAGCCCGCCTCGACCAGCCGGTCCAGCGCTTCCCGGCTGAGATACCCCTGCCGGTAAAGGGTGGCGCCTTCCCTGAGTTCGCCGACGCCCAGAAGGGCCACATCACAATTGCGGATGTGCTCAAACATAGGCGCAAAGGCGCTGTCCTGCTCCAGAATCTCCTTTGCTTCCCTGCTTTCCACGATGGCCGGCGCGTAAAGGAGTTGGTAATCGCAGCCGAGTTTTTCCGCCAGCATACGGGTGATCTCATCTGATTTGGTCAGTTTGTTGTTGGAATTCAGGCCCCCGACCATCTGCACCACAGTGCAGTCTCCCAGGGACATCACCGGCATGCGCGTCACGGTGGCCGCCAAAGTCTCTCCCCAGGACACGCCGATTTTCTGACCCTTCTTAAATATGCCGCCGAGGGATTGCGCCGCTTTTTCTCCAAATAACTCCAGATAATTTTCGCTGTCCTCCACCTTGAAGATGAACGCCTGATCCAGTGAAAACGCCCGCTCAAAAGCGCTCTCCAGCTCAAGATCCTCATCCTGAAGGCCGCTGATTTCGATCTTGACCACGCCCAGGTCCACCAGCATGCCGATCAGCTGGTTGACCCTCTGCCGCGTAAGCCCCAGCCGCTCGGCAATCTCGGCCTGGGTCATGTTCAGCTTGTAGTACCAGTACGCGATGCGCAGCAGCGATTCTTTCTCATTCTCCCGCAGTTTGTTCATATCCGTCCCCCCCCTGATGTAAGACATCGTTACAGCCGCCCGGAAAGCTTGTTTACAAATGTAATTTTAAATTACATTTATCACATCCTGATCTTAACATACCCCCGCCAGCATTGCAAGAAGAAAATTCATGAAAATTCATGAAAATCGAAAAAATTTGCGTCCATCCGAGAGTAACTCCCCGACGCCGTCATTCCGGGCTCCCCACTGCCGTCATTCCGGGCTTGTCCCGGAATCCATTTACGAATAATAAGGGCAACAAAAAACCAGCCGGAACCCAAGGATCAGGTTCCAGCTGGTTTTTTGTTGCCGATTTTACCGTGCAAACAAAACGTTTAATCACCGTCATAGTGGCCGCGGCAAGCCGCGATCTTCAAAATATTGCCGCTTATCTTGAAAACCAAACGATTCATTTCGTCAATCTTCACGCTCCAATATCCGGACATATCATGTTTTAGCGGTTCCGGCTTACCTTCGCACTCATAACCGTTACGTTCAATGCTCTTTAATAGCCTGTTGATTTTCCGCAATGTCTTGCGGTCTTGGCCTTGCCAGAATTCATACTCCTCCCAAGCGCTGTCATCCCATAGTTTCCGCATTATTCTGCCTCAACTATGTCGTGGACTGTTCCGCCTCCGTTTTCAAGGTTGTCGATACGCCGCTTCAGTTCCTCTTTTGTCAGAGTATAGGGCCTGACGGTCACTTCGAAAGGCAGCCTTTGATCCCTGACCACGGCTTTGGCAAACATATTGACCGCCACAGAAGTGTTCATCCCCACGTCAGAGCAGAATTTCTCCAGAGCTTTCTTTAAATCCGCGTCCATACGGACATTTAAAGTAGTCTGAGCCATTTTCATCACCTCAGTCACATTGTATTTAATTTTTCATACAATGTCAATACGCACCCGAAATATTGCCGGGCTTCTTTCCCCGTCACGCGGCGGCGGGCGGCGCGCACACCTTGCAGGGCGTATAAGAAGAACGCGCCGCTTCCTTCAGCGTCATGGGGATTTTGCTCTTTCTGAGGTAGCGGCAGTCGCCCAGGTGGTACCTGATCCCGGTTCGGGTCACATACACATAGACGGTTTCCTCATCCTTCCGAAAGATGCTGTCCTCCCGCTCATCAGGCGCGAAAAGCACACCCTGACCCTTCAGCCATCCCCTTTCCATCGCCTTCAGCGGGACACCCCCGTCCAGGCCCGGAACCCATCCCAGCCAGCCCGGCGTATACATCACATATAAGAACACATCGTCACAGCCGAAATCCCCGTCAAACCCGTCAAACTCACCCGCGGCCTTCCTTTGGCCGAAGATATCCTCCCCCTGAGGAAATTCCGCCGCCAGAATCCGGATCTGCTCCATCGGCACGCGGGTTTCCTTCAGCCTGCTTTCCAGCGCCCGGCGCGCCAGTTGATTCCGGACGGTCTCCGGCAAAATCAGATTCACATCCTCCGGAATCGACCCGCCTAAGCCTGTGGCAATCCGCTCCATCGGATAAGCGTACACCGCCATTTCCCGCGCCGATGCCTGCACCGCCCCATCCAGCGTAATCAGCGTCTGAATCAAACTCACCAGACTCATGAGCGACGCGAAAAACAGGATGAATACCGGCAAAATCAACGCGGCTTCCACCGTCATGGATCCTCTGGAACTTTTGACCCGATCCCCACTCATTCATACACCATAACCCTTTCCCTTTCCACCACCGCTTCGAAAGGCCATAGATTCACCAGCACCGAGGCTTTCGCGGACAAGCCCACAACATAAGGCTTGCGCCCCGGCGCCGTCAAAAGACTCCCCGTTGCGGCGGCGCCGGCCACAGGATCCGTCTCCTGCCGCCAATGGTAGATATTCGACTGAATCAGACTGGTCATCCGCTCGATCTGCGTCTGCCGGTCCTGGATCATGAGAAAAAGCGTCAAATGATTGCCATAACTCAGTTGAACCAGACTCTGCCCCGGAATCGCCGGGATCTTCCCGCCTTCATACAATTGAGCCACATCCTCCGACGCCTTCCGGTACCCTTCCACCAGCGCCGCGGCCAGAGTCGTCAGCGGTTCTCCCGTGTAATTTTCGGCAAATTCATAGGCGGTTTGAAGCACAAATCTGAAAAACAGCAAGCGCGTGGCAATACTATGCGCATTGGCGGTTTCCTGGGCGTTCCCGCACAAAATATACTCGACCTCCGTCCGCTCAAAGAACTGATCCTGAACCGATCCCTTCGTCATGTATGTAAACTCGTCCATAATATATTGCGCCATATACAACTGATCCCGCGCGTTGGTCAATACCCAGGAAACGCTCCGTTTAAATTTATCCCAGTAATCAAACACGTCCATGCCCAGTTTCACGGCAAAAATCCCCTTCAGCTCTTCCAGCTTGCCTCCGGGATCCTCCACCGCCTCCGCGGCGCTGAGCGCCGCCGCGCTCAGCGTCCTTCCACGGGTCACCTGTGGAATCCTCGCGAGAACATCGGCAAAAGACCTTCGCTCCGCCGCGTCCAGCTGAGGGAGCGGCAGATCATCAGCCACCGCGTCCGTCCCTTCCGACAAATCCAATTGGCTCTGCCCGGCCACCGCCGCCTCCTTAATCTGATCCAACCCGCGCGCATCCATAAAAAGACCGAGCAGACCCTCTCCCGCCTCTATGGGACCCTTATATTTCATCTGCCGCAGAATCTGATCCAGCAGCTCATCGTCATTCAACTTATGCTCCTCCAGAGGCTGCGTGGAGAAATCCCGGACCTCCATATCCAGAAAGCCCAAGTACCTTCCTAAATTAGCCTGGAAATAGCCTCTCCCCGCCGAATCCGCCGCCGCGTAAGCGTAAATCCCGTAACGGGCGGCCAAATCATCGTCGCAGTCAGCCAAAACCGACGCCAGCGCCGCGTCCAGCGCCCCTTCGATTTCCCGGCAGGCCAAAATATACCGGGCGCCGTTTAAAAGACACAGACTCAATGTCAGGCACGCTCCGAAAATCAACATCAGAAAGACACTCACCGAGCCGCGGCTGCCTTTCATTGTTCCTGAAAAAACGGCAGTTCCTTCTTAATCATTTGCAATAAGTCGCCTCCTTTCTCCAGAATAACATCCACTTTACGAATCATTCCCACCGGCGTTTGAGTCAGCGCCACCCCGCGGGCTTCTGTCTTCAGCCATCCGTCCCTGACGATCTCCGCCGTCATAGACCCGCTCAAAACGGATTCCTCATGAGTCAAAGTCCACCGAATCCCCGACCGCGTCAGCAATCGATCCGTGTTCCGCGTGATTTCCGTCCGGGTATTCCCGAGCCAGTCCGGCCAGCTGCCGATTTCATCCCTTTGCTCAAGCCCCGGGCCCGGCCCTTCCCTGTGATTGTAAAAAATCCCCTGATAAGACCGCGGCCCCGTCGCCAAAATCGCTTCCTCCGCGTACAAACCCGTTTTCGCCGCGTTCCAGTCCCTGGCCGCGCGGTCCGCCGTCTGCCAGGCCAAAAATTCCAAAGAAGCCCGGTCGTACAGTTCACAAAACAGCCGGACACCCCCCGCGATCATCATCAGACACACGGTAAACACCAGCGTCGCCTCCACAGAGAAGCTGCCTCGCTGCCCCGTCACTGCTGCACCGGATTGTTCCGGATGGCGTCCACGTCTCCCCCCATAATATTCGCAAGAATATCCGCCACAAAACCAAAGATGTACTCCCGAAAAATCAGCGCAATCCCCACCAAAACAGCCAGAATCAGCACCATTTCCACCGTTCCGAGCCCCGATTCGTCCTTCCAGTATCTGATCATACTCCACATCATTCAAATCCCTCCTTTCCTATTTTTATTCGCCTTTGGCCCCCATTTACCATGCGTTCGCCTGGACCGGGCGGCAGAATGCCGCCCCTACGGTTCCATGAATGACGCATCTTCCTGCCGCCAGCCTCATGACAGCGTCATCATCGCCGGCGCCGTCACGATCAGCAATATGGCGATGAGCATCAGCACCATCGGAAACAGCATTTTGATGAAAGCCGCTTCCCCCTGCCGCCGGACCTGCTGTTTTCTCATTTCCCAGCCCTGCTTCGCCCGGCTGTTCAAAACCTTGGCCAATTCCCCCCGGCCTTTTTTGGCGTTTTGAGATAGAAGCATCACAAACATCTGTATTTCCTGGCAAGGGCGCCGGCGCGCCAAGGCTTCCAGCGCGGACACGAAAGCCATGCCCTGCCTCATATCCCGGATCACCTGGCGCAGCTCCATCTCCAAATCGGAGCCGCTGGAATTGGCGTTCAAACTCCGTTCCCACGCCGCGGTCAGCGGAATTCCAGCCATCAGAAGCAGCGCGATCTGGCTCATAAAATCCGGAAGTTCCCGGGCGGCCAAAATCTGGAAATCCTCCGCGGGCTTGTTTGGGCTTTTCCCGGCAATCATATTTTCACAGCTCCAATCCTAAAAATCAGCCAGGTCCCAATCCCCTGCAGCAGCAGCGCCGCCGTCATCACAACCCGGCCCGCCGCCCCCGTAAACAAAGGCGTCATATAGGCGCTCATGGAAAAATTCAAGAACAATATCATAGCCAAAGGCATGCAAATCAATATTTTTTGCTCCAAACGCCGCGAAGCCAGCAAAGTCTCGATCTCTTCGCGGATGGCGTGTTTCTCCTCCAAGGTCTGAACGCTGATGTTCATCACTTCCACCAGATTCACCCCCGACCGTTTCCCGATTTGAATCATTTTGGCCAATACGGTGATATCCGGGATGTTCAGCCGCCGCGCCATCATATCGAAAGCCTCTTCCACCGGCGCGTTCATATCCATTCTGCGGATCAGCTGAGCAAAAGCCGCCATCAGAGGATGATCCGATCCGTACAGCAAACCCAAATCTCCGGGCACCCGCCGGACAGACTGTTCCAGCGACATGCCCGCCCCCAAAGACGTCTTCATGGAATGCAGCGCGTCTCCGAACGCCCTGGTCAGAATCTGAACCTCCTTCGCGGCCAGCCGCTCCCGGTACCGGGGCAGTCCGGCAGCGGTCAGCAGCGCGGCCAAAACAGCCGCCGGAAGGCTCTGATAATACGTCCATACCCAAACGAACGCGATTCCCCCCATGGTCAAAAAACCTTTCACATCGGGAGGCAGCCGCCGCGCGCCCAAATCCAGCATCCGGTTCAGCCGGTCCGGCCATTTTACCCGACTCATCCGGTCTGGCTGGTGTCCCCGGTTCATCTGGTCCGGTTGGTGTCCCCGGTTCATCTGCTCCGGCTGGTGTACCCGGTCCGACCGCCGCCCTTCCGGATTCAACAGCGAAAGCGCGCGCTTCCTCAAGGCTTCAGCGCCCTTTATACTGAAATCCACTTTGAGATTCATGAGGGCGCCACCCGGATCAAAATCCCCTCCTGTTCCGCAAAAACCGTTTCCAGCTCAATCTCGTTTCCCTTCAAGCCCTTCATATTGGCAATTTCAACAATCTTCCGGGACCCGTCCCGCATACGCGCCAAATGCACCAGCATATCCAAGGAAGAAACCATCTGCTGCCGAATGGCTTCCAGCGGCAAAGCGCTGCCCATCAAGACCATAGTCTCGATCCGGTTCAGCATATCCCTGGCGGAATTGGCGTGACCCGTGGAGAGAGACCCCTCATGCCCCGTATTCATCGCCTGAAGCATGTCCAAAGCCTCCGCGCCCCGGACCTCCCCCACCACAATGCGGTCCGGCCTCAGGCGCAGAGCCATCCGGATCAAATCCCGGATAGAAACAGTCCCTTTGCCCTCCGTATTGGGCGGTCTGGCCTCCAGCCGAACCAGATTCTGAACCCCCTCGATTTTCAATTCCGCGGCGTCCTCAATGGTGACGACCCTCTGATCCTTGGGTATGGAATTCGACAGCACATTTAACAAAGTGGTCTTTCCGGAGCTCGTCCCGCCGCTGATAAAAATATTGCGCCTGCCGGCCACAGCCTCCTCCAAAAAATCAGCCGCTTGAACCGTCAGCGTCCCTTTTTCCAGCAAATCCGCCATGGACAGACTCTGGGCGGGGAATTTGCGGATGGCCAGCATCGGTCCGTCCAGCGCCACAGGCGGCAGCACCGCGCCTATGCGGGAGCCGTCCGCAAGCCTGGCGTCCACCAGGGGAGACGCCTCATTGATTTCACGGTTGACCGCCGCCGCCATCAGCTGAATCAGATCCTCCAGTTTTCTTGGATCCTCAAAGGCGCATGATAATTCCAGCATACGCCCGCCCCTTTCCACGAACACATGGTTGGGCCCGTTGACCATGATATCCGTGACGGACTCATCCTCCAGCAGCGGCTGCAGCAGATCCATCCTGCGCAGCCCGTTAAACAGCTGTTCGATCATCTGCTTCTTCGCCTGAGTATCCAGCCCGTATACCCGCGCCTTCTCCAGAACCGCAGCCGTCACATGATTCTTGACCTCGCGGTCCGTCCAATCCCGCTCATAATTGAGCGTCCCCTCCAAAACACGCCGGATTTCCGCCACACACGCCCCATATCCGTCATTTTCCAATCTTTCACCCCCTTTTTAGACCAATTATAACATTATTTAACATTATTGTAAATACCTTTTTTATATTTATATCATCATTCAATAGCAGCCGTCTGATACCGGTGAGCGGAATGTGCCTGAGCAGGCATGAGCGGACAGTCTAGGGCGGCAGAATGCCGCCCCTACGGTACCGTGAATGACGCGTCTTGTAGGGGCGGCATTCTGCCGCCCGTCCCTGCCTAACCCGGACCAATATCCTCACCGCTCACCGGAGTTCACCGCACTGCGTTCATCCCGCCAGAAACGCGTCCGCGACCAACGCGATGAATTTGCCGTTCGTAGGCTTGGATTGAATCAGGCCGGGCCGGTCAACCGCCGCGCAGCGGATATTCTGCATGCGCCCCTTCGACCAGGCCACATTGATCGCGTGACAAATGGCGCGCTCTACCCGTAAAGGTGAAGTGTTGAAATGGCAAGCCACCGTGGGATAGAGCTCCTTGGTAATCGCGTTGATAATATCCGGATCCCCGATCATCGTCTTGACGGCGTCACGCAAGAAATAATACCCCTTGATATGGGCGGGTATCCCGGCGGACAGCAAGACATCCGTAATCCGCTCATCCAAAGAAAGGCGGCTGTCGCATTTGGGCGGCAGCAAATCCATGACACGGCAGCCGACGACATAGGGATCAAAAGGTTTCAGCATATAATAATCCACATCCAGAGACATGGCGCGATAAACGAAATCCTCACGCACCAACTGCGTCAGCACAATCACGCCGGCCGTATTCTTCAGTCTCACATCGCGGACGGCCTCGATCAGCAAGAATCCGTCCAAAGCCGGAACCTCCAGATCAGTAATCAATACATCCACCGTCTTCGACTGAATCATATCCAGAGCGTCCAATCCATTCCCCACACTGCCTACGACCTCCACGCCGCCTCTGTCGTCCAGCGCCTTTTCCACGGCCTTCCTTGCGCCCAACGATTCATCCACGATCAATACTTGAGTTTGGTTCATCTCATATTTCCCCCTTAACGACAACGAATTGTCTAATCCATGTCTTTAGAATAATTTCGACGGCGAATTCAGACAACACCCAAATGGGTATAATTATAATCGACAAAAAAACCGGCCCCTCGTAAGGGCCGGTTTTTTTGACCTTTGAACCATTGTGTTTGCGGGAACGACCGTCCCGGGCGCCATGAATCATGTATTTGTAGGGGCGGCATCCTGCCGCCCGCCTTTGACAGACCGCCCCTCTACAGCTCGCTTAGATCATACGGCGTTTCCTGGTACACATAATAATTCAGCCAGTTGGAAAAAAACAGATTGCCGTGCCCGCGCCACCGGACCAGGGGCTCGGCCTCCGGGTCGTCCCCCGGAAAATAGTTTCGGGGAACCTGTATGGGCAGCCCCTTCTGAACGTCCCGGTCATATTCCCCCTTCAGCGTCAGCGGATCATACTCAAAATGCCCCATGATAAAAATCAGACGCCCCTTCATGGCGCTGATCACATGAACCCCCGCCTCATCCGACTCACAGACCAGGTCCAGCTCCGGGATCTTCAGAACATCCTCCTTCCGGACCTCCGAGTGACGGGAGTGGGGACAGTAAAACACATCGTCGAAACCCCTGAGCAGCGGGAGAAATTTATGATTGTGAACGGTATGCTTAAACACGCCGAATTTCTTCTCAGGCAAAGGATATTTGGGAATCCCATAATGATAATATAACGCGGCCTGGCCGCCCCAGCAGACATGCACGGTCGAATAAACATTTTTTTTGGACCATTCCATGATTTGACACAGCTCATCCCAGTACGTCACCTGCTCATACTCCAAATCCTCCACAGGCGCGCCTGTAATAATCATGCCGTCAAAACGCTCGGCCCGCACCTGATCCCAGGTTTTATAGAAAGCCTGCAAATGCGAGGCCGGCGTGTTTTTGCTGGTATGAGAAATCGGATGCAGCAAGGTAATGTCAACCTGGAGCGGCGAGTTGGCCAGCAGCCTCAGCAATTGAGTCTCCGTAGCGATCTTGGTCGGCATCAAATTTAATATAGCCACTTTTAAAGGGCGAATGTCTTGTGAATAGGCCCTGGATTCAGCCATAACAAAGACATTTTCTTTCGTCAGTATTTCCATCGTCGGCAAATTATCCGGTATTTTTACAGGCACAAAAAGTCTCCCCCTATCCGGCCACATAAAAAATCTGATCCATTAAAATCCGATTCGCCGTCTTATCCGGGGAATCCTCGGAACCTTCATCCCCCGTCTCTTTAAAAACGCATTTTATCATGATCCAAAAGAATTGATCGTTATGGCCTATATGAATTTTGGCAAACACATTCCGCGTGGTCCGGTACTCCCCCCAGGCGTCTCTGACGGTTTCGTCCCGGATCTCGCCCAATTCAAATTTCAAAAAACTCCGCCGGCAGCCCGCCAATTTCTCCGAATACACCTGGCTGAAATAATCGAAATACGGCTTCGTCACATATCGGGAAATCGATCCCAGCATCCGGGCCTGCTCCGGCTCCCGGCCGTCCACCTCATACATCAAACGCAGAATCTCTTCCGTCAAAGCCGCCAGCCGTTCATCCGGATCCAACGCCGTCACGTCCGCGGTCTCCGTCTCATCCTTCGATACAAACACCGTTCCGGCCAAAGGCAGACCCTCCGCCGTAAATTCCATCCCCGCCGCCGGATTCCCTTCCCACGTTACAGCCAAAAACCGCGCCAAAGGCGCCGTCACACACCCTATGGCGGCCAGCGCCGCCACCCATAAGAAGAAAATCCCGGCTCGCCTCATTTTTTTCTCCATTCGCTCCTTTAAGGACTCGTTAAACAAGTCCTAAGAACTCGTTATGAATCCTTTCGCGGCGATGTCTCTCCGATAATGAGCTCCCTCAAAACGAACCTGCTGAATCGCCGCGTATACTTTTTTCACCGCTCCGGGCAAGGAAGCGCCCAAACCTGTCAGCGCCAAAACCCGGCCGCCGTCGGTCACAAGCGCCCCGTCCGGGGTTCGCCTGGACGTTCCGCTGTGGAATGCCCAGACGCCTTCCGGCAGATCATCCAGCCCGGATATGACCTCGCCTTTACGGTAAGCGCCCGGATATCCCTCAGACGCCAAAACCACACTGACACAATGATTGGGGCTCCAGGCAAACTCGATTTCATCCAAGCGGGAGTCCACCACCGATTCCAGCACACTCATCAAATCATTCTCCATTCGGGGCAGAACCGCCTGAGTCTCCGGATCCCCGAAACGGACGTTGAATTCCAGCACCACAGGGCCTTGGCCCGTCAGCATCAGCCCCGCGTACAGCACACCCTTAAACGTCCGGCCTTCCTCATTCATGGCGCGCGCCACAGGCAGCAAAACGCGCCTCCGCACCTCTTCCATCAATTCAGGCCCGGCCGCGGGCGTCGGCGAATAAGCCCCCATTCCGCCGGTGTTGGGCCCCTGATCCTGGTCAAACACCCGTTTATGATCCTGAGCCGCGACCATGGGCGCCACGGTTTTGCCATCACAAAAAGCCATGACGCTCAGTTCTTCTCCCTCAAGGAATTCCTCTACAATCAGCTTGGAACCGGCCTCGCCAAAAACCTTTTCTTCCAAAATCGCCTCAATGGCCTTGTGGGTCTCTTCCAGAGAACGGCAGATCAAAACCCCCTTGCCGGCGGCCAAACCGTCCGCCTTGACCACCCAGGGACCCTTCATGGATCCGGCGAAATCCCTGGCGGCGGCGGCATCCGCAAAAACGCCGTACCGGGCGGTGGGTATCCCGTATCTGGACATCAGATCCTTCGCGAAAGCCTTGCTGCCTTCCAATTGAGCCGCCGCCTGGCTGGGGCCAAACACAGCGACGCCCAAACCGCTCAAGACATCCGCCAGTCCCAACGTCAGCGGCAGTTCCGGGCCCACCACCACAAAATCAACCGCGTTCTCCCGGACAAAGGCAGCGATCCCCTGCACATCCTCCGCCGGAATCGCCGCGCATTGGGCCAATTCGGCAATGCCGCCATTGCCCGGAACACAATACAATTGATCCACCTTGGGGCTTTGAGCCAATTTCCAGGCAATGGCATGCTCCCGGCCGCCGCCTCCCACAATCAACACATTCAATGTCTATTCCTCCCGCCAATCGTCCATTCCACCTATATATCAGGAATCAGGCTGTCACGTCGCACATTGCCCCGGTGAAGGATGAGATGAGGCCCGGTTAGGCGGAGCGAGTTTGACTTTTGCGGCAAATTGAGCCGTAGAAATTCAAAACGCGGAGCCGTAAGGGACACATCTCATCCTTCACCGGGTATTGCATCAGTGCTTGAAATGCCTGATATCCGTGAAGACCATGACCATACCCTGTTCATCGGCTTTATCGATGCTCTCCTGATCCCGAAGGGATCCCCCCGGCTGAATCACAGCAGCGATGCCGTACTGCGCCGCTAATTCCACAGAATCCCCAAACGGGAAGAAAGCGTCCGAAGCCATAACCGCGCCCCGTGCCTTCTCGCCCGCCTGTTCCAGAGCGATTTTCACCGCGCCCACCCTGTTGGTCTGGCCGGCGCCGACGCCCACCGAGCATTTGCCCTTAACCAGGGCAATGGCGTTGGACTTCACATGCTTGACCACACGCCAGGCAAACAACAGCTCTTCCATCATTTCCGGGGTCGGTTTTTTCCGAGTCGCCACCCGGAATCCCTCGGAGGTTTCACGGGCCACGTCCAAATCCTGGATCAAAAAACCGCCGCTCACCGGCTCGATCCAGAAAGAACCCGCCGCCGCTTCGGGACGGTTCTCCACCTCCAGAAGCCGCAGATTCCCTTTCGCGCTCAGAATCTCCAGGGCTTCCTCCGTGTATCCGGGCGCCGCCACAGCTTCCATAAAGGTCTTGACGATCAGGGAAGCCGTCTGCCGGTCCACCGTCCGGTTCAATCCGATGATGCCCCCGTAGGCCGAGACCGGATCCGCGTCCAAAGCCCTCGTGTAAGCGTTGGCAATATCCGTTCCCAACGCGGCCCCGCAGGGATTGGTATGCTTGACGATCACCGCCGCCGGTTCCGGAAACTCGCAAACCACCTTCCAGGCGGATTCCACATCCACAATGTTATTGTAGGACAGTTCCTTCCCCTGGAGCTGCCGGGCGCCGCAAACGCCCCCCTCTCCCAGGGGGCCCTGCCAGCGGTACATCGCCGCCTTCTGATGAGGATTCTCCCCATAGCGCAGATCCATAACCTTCGTTCCCGACAGGATCAGCTGATCCGGGCGTGTTTCCCGCGATTCGGCGGAACCGGCTTTCACCCGGGCCGCCAGGAAGGCGGATATATATCCGTCGTATTCCGCGGTGTGGGCAAACGCCTGGGCCGCCAGCCCGCGCCTCTCCTCCGGGGAGATATCCCCATGGGCCTTGAGGGCTTCCAGCACCGGAACGTACTGTTCCGGGCTGACCAGCACAACTACCCGCTCGTGATTCTTCGCGGAGGAACGGATCATAGACGGGCCGCCGATGTCGATTTGCTCGACAGCCTCTTCCAAAAGCACGTTCTCCTTCGCGACCGTCGCTTGAAAAGGATATAAATTCACCGCCAAAAAGTCAATGGGATCTATTCCCATTTCCTTCAGCTGCGCTTGATGATCCGGGGTGTTTTTGGCGAGAAGACCGCCGTGAATCTTCGGATGCAGCGTCTTCACCCGCCCGTCCAAAATCTCAGGGAATCCCGTAACATCGGACACCTTCGTCACAGGAACGCCCAAATCGGTCAAAGCCTTGGCGGTACCCCCCGTGGATAAAATTTCATACCCCAATTCCATTAAACCGCGTCCCAGGACATCCAATCCGGTTTTGTCCGAAACGCTGACCAAAGCCCGTTTTTTCAATGTGACTCCTCCTTCAGAATGACGGCCTTGCGGCCCTCTCTCAAGATGCGTCCCTTTGCCATGAGATCCAGCGCCTCCGGCAAAAGGATATGTTCTTCCTTCAAAACCCGGCCGGCCAGGGTCTCCCTGGTGTCGTCCGGCGCCACGGGAACCACCCGCTGCATAATGATGGGCCCCTGATCCACGCCCTCGTCCACAAAATGAACCGTGCAGCCGCTGAAACGGACCCCGGCCGCCAGCGCCTGCCCATGGGCGTCCAATCCGGCGAAGGCCGGCAGCAGGGACGGATGAATGTTCACAATGGGGCAGCCCGCGTTTTCCACAAACCGTGGGGACAGGATCCGCATATAACCCGCCAGAACCAGACAGTTTGGGCTCACCGCCCGAATCCCTTCCAGCAGCGCCCGCTCATAGCCCGCTTTGTCCCCATAGGCCCCGGGATCCACCCAAACCGCCCGGACGCCGCGGCTTCCGGCGACGTCCAAAGCCCGCGCGTGTTCACGGTCGCTGAATACCGCCCGCACCTCCGCGTCCAGACGCCCCTCGTCAACCGCTCTCAAAATGGCCTCAAGATTGGATCCTCTGCCCGAAGCAAGCACCGCCAAAGCATATGCCACTACGCCTCTCCTCCATTCACAGGATATACCCCGTCGAAACACGCGGCGCAGAAGCCGCTCTCACTGCCCAGCGCCCGATAGATACCCTCCAGACTCAAATAATATAGGGAATCGCATCCGATAAACCGGCGGGTTTCCTCCACCGTCCTGGCGGCGGCGGTCAACTCATCTCCCCGGAACGTACCCACGCCGTATTTGCACGGATATCTGACCGGAGGGCAAGCAGTCAAAAAATGAACCTCCCTGGCGCCTTTTTCCCGGACCACCCGGGCAATCATCCGGCTGGTGGTTCCCTTGATCAGCGAATCGTCCACCAAAGCCACCCGTTTGCCCTCCACCAGCCGGGTCACCGGATTGAGCTTGAGCCGCACCGATAAATCCCGCCGCATCTCTCTCGTTTTGACATCGGAACCGTCCATATACCGGTTTTTGATCAAGCCCATATTGTAAGATATTCCCAGCGCGTCCGCGTATCCCAGGGCGCTTCCGATCCCGGAGTCCGGCACGGGAATCACCAAATCCGCTTCCACCGGGCATTCCCAGGCCAGTTCCCGCCCCATAGCCTTCCGGGCGCTCATCACGTTGATCCCGTCCAGGACCGAGTCCGGCCGGGCAAAGTAGATATATTCAAACATACACAGCGCGGATTTTTTCCGCGGAAAAATCATGACGCTGTGCAAGCCCTGTTCGTCGATGGTCACAATCTCTCCCGGAGCCACATCCCGCACAAACGTCCCGCCCAGCATACCGATGGTGCAGGATTCCGAGGCCAGCACCCAATTCCCCTCTATCCTGCCGATGCACAAAGGCCGGTTCCCATAGGGGTCCCTGACCCCGATCAATTTGTCCTCGCTCATGACCGTCATGGCATAGACGCCCTTGATATCCACCATACATTTCATCAAGGCTTCTTCCAATGTGACGGACCGGGAATACCGGGCAATCAGATTGACCATCAGTTCCGCGTCGGTATAGGTATGAAATATGGATCCGTTGGCGAATAGATCCTCCCGCAGTTTCGAGAGATTGATGAGGTTCCCGTTGTATTCCAGCGCGATGGCGCCCTTATAAAACCGGCACACCAGCGGCTGCGCCTCCTCCGGGCCCGGAACGCCGCCCTCTCCGCGCTGCACATGCCCGATGGCCATATGCCCGTTCAACTGATTTAAATCCGTCTCCGTAAATACTTCCCCCACCGTGCCAAGCCCTTTTTGGCAGCGGATCCCGTCCGGGCCGGCCACGGCGATTCCGGCGCCGGTCTGCCCCCGGTGCTGCAAGGCGTATAAGGAAAAATAGGTCACTTTGGCTACATCCGTTCCCCGGGCGTAGATGGCGAATATCCCGCCTTCGTTTAACCGTTCATCACACATTCAATATGCCTCCGGTATTTTTCCTCAAGCTCAAGCAAACTCAAAATAAGATGGTAATCATTGCCGGTGATTCTGAGCTTGTTCCCCCCCACCACGCCGACTACCTGGTAGGGGATCCGGGCTTTGGCCAAATAACTCAGCGTCCGTTCCGCCCATTCTTTTTTGGTTGAAATGATGATCCTCGACTGGGTTTCGCCGAACAAAAAAACCGAGGGCCGCATGGCTTCCGTCAAGGTAATCTCCACACCGATATTTCCCGTCACACAGGATTCGGCAAGAGCGACCGCCAATCCTCCCTCGGCACAGTCATGGGCTGAAACGGCCAAACCCGCCTGAATCAATTCCAGCGTCACATCCTGAACGGATTTCTCCAGGCGCAAATCCAATTCCGGAGGACGCCCCGCTTCCAATCCGTGGATCACGCTCAAATAAATGCTGGCGCCTAATTCATCCTTGTTCTGCCCCAGCAGAATCACCACATCCCCCTCTTGCCGAAAGCCGCAGCGGACGGCGTGATCCGGGTTCTCCAAAACGCCCAGCATGCCCACCACAGGCGTGGCGTACATCTCCTTCCAGTCCGTTTCGCTGAGGGACCGGAATTGGACCTCCAGGGGAATGGCTAAGGCTTGGGCGGCTTCCAGCAGCCCGCCGCGGGCTTTCGGCCCGTCCGAATCGTATGTGTACACCGCCGCCAGAGCGCCCGCCGGCTTCGCGCCCACACAGACCAAATTCCGCGCCGCTTCACAGACGGCGATGACGCCCCCCAGCCTCGCGTCCAGTCTGGCATACCTGGGGTTGCCGTCCATGGTCGCCGCGACGCCCCCGGCGGCGCCGCCGTCTCCGCCGCCCAGCCGCAGCACCGCCGCGCCGCTCTCTCCGGGACCCATAACCGCGGACGGTTCCGCCCCGAAATCAAATTGCCGGTATATATACCCCTTCCCCGAGATGCTCGGCGTACTTAACAACGCCTGCAATACCTGCCCGTATTCCTTCGGCTCCGGCAATCCGGCCACGTCATATTCCTTCGCCTGAACCAAATAAAGCGGCTCTTCCTCGGTTGGATTTTTCCCCGGCGTTCCGTCCCCCGCCTCCGGTTTGCCGCCTTCCGCCTCCGCCGCTCCGCCTTCCGCCTGAGCCAGATCCGGCGGAACCGCCGGAAGCGGAACCGTCTCCGCCGGCGTCTCCGGAACCGCCAAAAGTTCCGCCGTCATTCTGTCCTCCGCCCCCGCCTCCGGAATCCCGATGCCCAGAACGTGTATTAAAGCGCTCTCATCGTAGCAAGGATGGAAGTACGCCTCGCCTCCCATAATGGGCGTCCCCGCCTTCGCGCTGAAAGCGGCCATCCCGTCCACAGCCGACTGGAAATGATCCCGGGTGGATTTATTCTTTAAAGAGCCTATGTGCAGAGCGTCCAGACACGCCACGGGTTTGACCTTCTCTTCTGTCAGACCGCGAACCGCGCCCTCCATAACGCCGGAAGCACCGTCACAAGAAAGCGCTTCCCCGGGCAGCGCCGCGGCGCTCATACACAAAACCACCCTTTGGGTTTCGCTCAGATTCACGGCGCCTTTTAATGATTCATTCCAATCCTTAGCGGTCATTTTGTACCTCCGCGCCTTTTAGGTTTTAGCTTTTAGGCTTATCCCTCAGAACTTCTGAGTATATCCTGAACCTGCGCTTGCAGATTCTCATGCTTCGCGTCTACTTCCGCGGCCATTTCCCGTTTATATTGAATAAACCGGTCCCGCAGGGGCTTGTCCGCCGTCCCCAATATCTGAACGGCGAGCAGCGCCGCGTTCTTGGCGCCGCCCAAAGCCATAACGGCCACCGGCACACCTGAAGGCATCTGCGCCATAGCGTATAAGGCGTCCACCCCTCGCAGCGCCGTGGCGTCAATCGGAACCCCGATCACCGGCAGAGGCGTGACCGCCGCCAAAACCCCCGGCAAATGAGCCGCGGCGCCGGCGCCCGCGATCAGCGCCTCCACACCCCTCTCATGGGCCCGCCTGGATAATTCCAGCGCCCTTTCCGGCGTTCTGTGGGCGGAAGCCACATGCGCCTCGAAATCCACTTCGAACGCCTTCAATGTCAGCGCGGCTTGTCTCATCACCGGCCAATCCGAATCGCTGCCCATCACGATCAATACCTTAGGATCCAACCATCTCACCTCCTGACGGCCGCGATATAAGGCAGAGCGCGGCCTTCCTCAGCCATATCCAGCCCATATCCCACCAGGAAATCGTCGCCTTCCACCACATAACCCTTGTACTCAATCTCCAATTCCAGCTTGCGGCGGGCAGGCTTGTCCAGGAAAGCGCAGATTTTAACACTCGCGGGCTGCCTGAGCTGGAGACTCTGCTTCAAATAATTCAGAGTCAGCCCCGTATCCACGATATCCTCCACCACCAGCACATGTCTGTTGGAGATATCCGCGTCCAAATCCCGCCGGGTCTGCACCGTCCCCGTGGATTCCGTGGCCGCTCCGTAGCTGGACAGCGACATGAAATCCATTTGAACCGGGATATGAATCTCCCGCGCCAGATCCATCATAAACATCGCGGCGCCTTTCAATATTCCCACCATCAGCAATTCCTTGCCCGCGTAATCCCTGCTGATTTCCTCCCCCAATTCCCGGACCCTGCTCTGAATCTGCCGGGCGGAAAAAAGTACGCTGCCGATCTCAAACATGGCGCCCCTCCCATCTGAAGCTGTCTCAAGCTGTCTGACTCAATTTTACATGATTAAACACATCTGTGTCAACGTGGAAACTGGCTCCGGATATCCATCGGCCGGTCA
>JAISDM010000203.1 GCA_031264885.1 Peptococcaceae bacterium
ACGGGCCGGATGTCCGAGGCGTCCAGACGGGCGAGGGCGTCTCTCAGCAGCCGGTTGATGTCCTGGCCTACGGCGCCGGAGACGGCGATTTCTTTGGTCCAGGTGATCAGGCGCGCTTCTCCCGCGTGACCCGCGGCGTAAGGGAAGGAAAAGGTATGGCCCAGCGGGATGGCGTTTTGGCCGGACAGGCTGGTTTTCATCTGCCGGGCGACGGGGATGATTTCCTGGGCGATGTAATCAAACAGGGCTTCGGCGCCGGTCTCTTTGGTGGTCAGATCCAGGGTCTGTCCGTCCTTCCGGGCCTCCCGGAGGCGGACGCGCCGGCTGCCCAGAAGCGTATACCCCCGGGCGCCGTCCAGATTCACATGGGTGACGCGCACATTGGTTCCGCCAAAATCCAGCGCCAGATAGTGCCCGGACTCTGTGCCGGAGGACAGGCGCAGATGCGACTTCAGGAGTTTTAAGGACGAGGGCTTGCCGGCCAGTCCGTTTTCCAAATCTGTTTTAAAGCGGGCGGCGACGGTTTCCAGCGATTCGTCGCTCAGCAGGAACAGATCTTGCGGCAGCGCGCCGTTTGACGGGCTGTGACCGTGGGTCTGATCGTGGGTCATGAGGGACTCCTTTCAAAATAAAATTGCGGGAAATAAGCGGTTGTGGTATAATCGCGTAAGGATTCCGGGACGAGCCGGAAATGACGGGATGGGCTTCGGAGCGGAACCGGAAATGACCGGGATGGATTCCGGGACAAGCCTGGAGTTGAGCCTGACCGCGCCCGGTGGGCGAGGGAGGGAAGGCGAGGCTGGGCAGGCGCGAGGTGAAGTCAAGCGCCGAAAGGCGCGCCGGCTGAATCCGCGACCTGACCCGGAATGACGAAATGACGGGATGGAAAGGGTTTGCCTGTGGACGCGTGGAAAATTTTGTTTTACAAGAATGTGGCGACAGACCGGCTGGTCCGGATGTTTTTGGATTTTGAGGAGCAGTTGGAAAGCTCCCTTCCCGAATTGGACAAAGTGCTGAAACAATATTATGACATGCTGGCGGAAATGGCAAGCGCGTTTTCGGAGATTCGGGCGCCTGGAGGAAAATTGTGGAAAAAATATCTCATAGGGAAGCTTCTGACGGATGAAAATTATTTTTCTCTGCAAGCCGAAAAAAGGGATTTGGATGAAATGGCGCCGGGCATCGTTCGAATGGCGCGGCAGGACCTGAATCAAATCCAGGAATTGGCGGGCTGGCGGTGGGCGGATGCGTACCGGCTGCTTTCGGAGAAATTTGGAATAACCGCGGAGGCGCTTCCTTCATGGGAAGATTTCGGTTCCCGGGAAGAGTTCGGCTCCCGGGAAGAGCTCGGGCTGAGCCGGGCGGATTTCGGGCCGCGCCTTGAGGCGGATCCGCCCGCGGCGCCGGGGGACGCGTTCCGGGAATCGGAGGAGCGGGAGATACGGGATATATATGAGCTCCTTGAAAGCGGGAAGCTGTGGGGCGATTGCTTAGAGGAACTGGCGGCGTATTACAGGAAGCGGGGCGTGGGCGTGTTCGGCCAGTACCGCGCCTTTCGGTGGGTGAGCCGGCGGCATGGGAACGGACGGCTTGAGGGCGTCGGGAACCTGGACGCGGTTTGCTTCAAGGAGTTGTATGAATATAAAGAGGAACAGGCCCGGGTGATCCAAAACACGCGGCAGTTCGTCATGGGGTTCCCCGCCAACAATGTGCTTTTGTACGGGGATCGGGGCACGGGCAAATCCTCCACGGTGAAGGCGCTGGTTCATCAGTTTGGAAGCGCGGGGCTTCGGCTGGTCGAGATGCAGAAGCAGGATATACGGGACTTCCCGGCATTGATCGGGCAGCTGTCCAATCGGGCTTTGAAGTTTATTATATATTTGGATGATTTGGCCTTCGTGGGACAGGAAGATCAATACCGCGAGCTGAAAGCGGTTCTGGAAGGCGGTCTGTCCGCCATGCCGGCCAATGTGCTGATCTATGCCACTTCGAACCGCCGGCATCTGGTTCAGGAGCGGTTTCAGGACAAGGATATCACAGGTGTGCTGGCGGAATCTGAGGATGTGCGCTTTATGGACACTTTGCAGGAAAAACTGTCTCTGGCGGACCGGTTCGGGATGACGGTGACATTCATCGCGCCCGATCAAAAGCGTTATTTGGCCATTGTCCGCCAACTGGCCGAATCCAGGGGGATTCAGCTGCCGGAAGAAGAACTCGGCCGCCGGGCCTTGAATTGGGAGATCCGCCAAAACGTCCGCTCGCCCAGAACCGCCAGGCAGTTTATCGACGCTCTGGAGGGGGAGCTGGCGCTGGAGCGGGTGTGACTCGCTGATATTATATCACAGATTCATGAGGGGAGCAGGGGTATGCCTTTAATTGTTCAAAAATATGGCGGGACTTCTGTCAGCACCGAAGAACGCCGTCAGAAAGCCATACAAAAGATTCTGGCAATCCGGGCGAAGGGTTATGACGTGGTGGTGGTGGTGTCCGCCATGGGACGGCGCGGGGATCCTTACGCCACAGATACCTTCCTGGATATGCTCAAGGGCATATCGGCAAAACCCCAAAAAAGAACGAAGGATCTATTGGCGTCCTGCGGCGAAATCATCTCGTGCTGCGTGGTCGCGGAGGCGCTGGAGAAGCGCGGATGCCCCGCCATGCCCATGACCGGCTTTCAGGCGGGCATTCTGACGGATCAGGCGTATACCAACGGTTTGGTTCTGAGCGTGGATCCCGACAGGATCCGGAAAGCCCTGAACGCGGGCTTTGTGGTGGTGGCGGCGGGATTCCAGGGCTGCGACCCGGATCAGAATGTGGTGACCCTGGGCAGAGGGGGCAGCGATACCACGGCCATCGCTTTGGGAGGCGCGCTTGAAGCCGACGTGGTGGAAATTTACACGGATGTGCCGGGGATTGCCTATACGGATCCGCGCATTATCTCATCCGCGCCTTATCTGAAATCCATTGACTTCCAGCCCATGTATATCCTGGCGAGAACCGGGGCCAAGGTGGTGCATTACCGCGCGTTGGAAACCGCCATGAAGTTCAACCGGCCGTTTTCGGTGCGCTCTACTTTCAGCGAAGGGGAGGGCACCCTCATCGGCAAGCCGGGAGAAGCCCCCGGCGGCATGTTCGGCATGGCGCTGCTGAAGGATATGTACCTGGTTCGGACAAAAAGCGGCGATCCTGAACAGGCGCTGGCGCCTCTGGCGGCGGATTCCCTGCTTTACCGGAACGACGCCCGGGGGTGTGCGCTGATTTGCGGCGAGCATGAAATAGACCGGCTGAAAGAATGCGAAACGCCGGATCCGTGCAGTGTTTTGACATTGCAGTGGCATCCGGCCGCGGGGATCACGCCTACGTCGGTTTCCGGCGTTCTGGCCAATCATAATGTGGCGTGGAAGGAGTATTTCTCTGTGCCGGGCGGCGGTTCCTGGGCCATTCCGTCCCAGCAGGCCAAGGAAGCCATGCTGGCCCTGTACCGGGCCTGACCGGGGGTGGCGGTCCCGGGCGGCAGGATGCCGCCCCTACGGAGGTTTATTATTTGCGCCGGGTATGATATAATCAAGCCGTGAAATGATGGACAAGGAGGGAACTCCAATGGAAGAGAAACCCAATGAGAACGTGAACGAAAGCGCCCTGCGGGAGGAATTGGAGGCGCTGCGGCGGGAAAACAGCCGGCTCAAAGAGAAACTGGGCGAGATCAACGCCGGCGAAACGGTCTTTAATTTTGACGAAATCAAGAAGTGGTTTCAGAACTTCTGGGGCCGGATCAAGGAGCCTTTGGGCTGGGCGAAGGAGACCGCGGAGCCCCAAATCAAGGAAAGACCGATTGCGTCGGTTTTGGTCGCTTTCGGCGTCGGTTTTGTGATCAGCCGTATGATCAGCCGGAGATAGCCCATGGAAGAAATAACTAAATATATTCTGACTTTGCTGGAGACCATAGAGCTGGAGCTGGACCTGCTCAGGGTGAAAACCGGCCAGCTGGGGCGGGGAATTGTCGCTTTTTTGATCGGCTGCCTGTTTTTGTTTGTGGGGGTTTTGGTGCTGACGGGGGCGGTTTATCTCGTTTTGAGCGAGATCGTCGGCAGGCTTGGGGCGGCGCTTTTGGCGGCGGGCATATTGCTTCTGTGCGGAGGGGGGTTTTTATGGACGGCGCGAAAAACGCTCAAGTAGATTTGGCCGGGGCCAAAACCCGGCTTCTGGCGGCCTCTCAAGTCCTCGGCCTTCGCCGGCTGGTCCGGCGGTGCCCTTTCAAGGCCATTGGCGGCGCGCTGGCGGCGGGTTTTATCGTGGGGAGCAGTCCCGGCGCTCAGGGGAAAATGGCGGAAATCGCGGTCACCGCTTTTGTGAAACAATGGTTTAAACATTTTTAGAGGAGATTTTGGATGCTGAGGGATTCTTTCTCGGGCACATGGTGGATGAAGTGGACCAGCGTGTCCAGTTCCGCCCAGGAATCCACGTCGTCTCTGAAGCGCAGAAACTGCCGGAGTTTGTTCACGCTCTCAAAGATATGATCCATCTCCTGATGGTTGATCAGCATGGTCCAATGGGGGTAATACTCTTCCCATTGGGCGATCAGCAGGTCGCAGCCGTACTGGGCCTGTTCGTAGTTCCGTTCTTCCAGCGACCGGCGTATCCGGTCGGTTATGTCCAGCAATACCCCGGCTTCCGAATCCAGCTTGCGGGCGGACCATGTCCCGACGGACACGAGGCAGGCCAACAGCAGCAGCAGACAGATGGGGACATGCAGGCCGGACTTCATCCCATTCATGAGGCGCCCTCCTTTTCCTGGAAAAAAAGGCTGCCTGTTTCGTCCATGGCGGCAAAAAATACGGTCTTGGGATCTTGAACGCCTTGTTTGATCAGAAGCTCTGTGAGGGATTGCTCGGTCAGCCGGAGCCGGGACAGGTTCTGGGTCATGACGGTTCCGTCCAGAATCAGCGAGAAGGGCATGCCCGGATCGGGCGGATTCAGATGGATGTCCCCGGCGGTCACCGGTTTTTCCCTTGGATTGGGGATGACGCTCAGCTGGCCGTTGGTTTCCAGGATCGCGTAATTGATGACGCTGATATCGGGATAACCTTTGAGGCGGAGCTGTTCCAGCAGATCGTTCAGGTTAATTCTTGTACTGCGGAGCATGGGTTCCAGTATGCGGCTTTTTTCGATGAGGACGACGGGATGGCCATTGATAAGGTTCCTTGCTTTTTGACTTTTTAAGCTGGTATACGCCAGGAATACCTGGCTGAAAAGCAGCGTCAGTATGGGAATGACGCCGGTTAAGATGGGCAGTTCCACATCGGCCATAGGTACCGTGGCCAGATCGGAGATCATAATCATTACGACCAGGTCGTAAGGCTGAAGTTCGCCGATCTGCCGTTTCCCCATAAGCCGGAGAACGGTTACGACCAGAAGAAAGAGAAACATTGTTCGAATAAAAATAACCAGCATAAATCCGCCTCCTGCCGAGGGATCATTAAATTTAGTATGGCGGGAAAATAATTTTTTATGCTGATCCGCGATTCGTGACTTGGGAAATTCGCGTTTATCAAGGACGGGCGGCAGGATGCCGCCCCTACGGACGCGTCATTCACGGTACCGTAGGGGCGGCGTCCTGCCGCCCGCAAATCTGGATTTGCTCATGTTTTTGTGATATCATAATAAAAAGACATGTCGGAACTCGCAACTGAGAATTAAGGAGATACGTATGGAAGAGAAACGCATTTTGGTGGTGGACGACGACGTCAATATTTGCCGCTTGATTAAAATGTATCTGATGAACGAGGGGTTTCAGGTTTTGCTGGCTCATGACGGCCAGACGGGGCTGGATATGGTCGCCCAGAATCAGATTGACCTGGTGATTCTGGACATCATGCTTCCGGTGATGGACGGATGGGAAGTGTGCAAGACCATCCGCAAGGTCAGCCAGGTGCCGATCATCATGCTTACGGCGCGGGATATGCTGGACGACAAGCTCCAGGGCTTTGAGTTCGGGGCGGACGATTATATGTCGAAGCCTTTTGAGACAAAGGAACTGGTGGCCAGGGTCAAAGCCCGGCTGAAAGAGAAACCGCCGGAGGATGATTCCGGCGCGCCGCCGGTTTTGAGCGAGGGCAATCTGACCGTGGATCTGGGCAGGTACCAGGTCAAGCGGGGGAAGGACATCATCGACTTAAAGCCCAAGGAGATCCAGCTGCTGCATTTTTTGCTGAAAAACAAGAATCTGGTGTTTTCCCGCGAGCAGCTGCTGGAAAAAGTCTGGGGATATACCTATTACGGCGATACCCGCACGGTGGACGTGCATGTGAAGCGTCTGAGGGAAAAACTGGACGCCGAAGGAAACGACTGGCAGATCAAGACGATTTGGGGCGTGGGTTACAAGCTGGAGGTTGACGAGTGAGCCATGCTTAAATCCTTGTTTTCACGTCTGTTAACGGGGTATCTGGTGATCTTTGTTTTGATTTTAATCACTTTTTCCGCGGCGCTGAGTTTTATTTATCAGGATTTTATTTTTGCCGAGAAGCATCGGACGCTGCGGCAGGGCGCCATGGAAGTCAACCGGCAGGTGAGCCGGTTTTATATGGATGAGATTACCAAAAGCGACTTGGATTTGGCGATGGATTCCATCGGTTATTCTATGGACTCCCGGGTGTATGTGCTTTCGTTGGATAAAGAATCCCTGGCAAGTCAAAGCGGGCTCGGTTTTTTGGAATTGGAGAGCGGCAACTTAGTTGCGGACTTGCTGAAAATCATGGATGGGGAGGAGGTCTTCCGCACCCGCGAATACGCTCCGGTCATCGACACTTATGTGGTATTCTACGGCGTTCCTTTGACGGTCAGAGGGGAGATCATCGGGGCGGTGCTGCAATATTCTCCCGTGGATCAGATTCGCTCGGAAATCTTGAAGGTATACGGGCAAATCTGGCGCGTCGGGGGGATGATTACCCTTGTAAGCGCCGCCGCGATTTATTTTTTTGTGCGGAGGGTGTCCAAGCCTCTGAAAGAAATGGAGATCGCGGCTTCCAAATTGGCCTCCGGGGAGGTTGTGGAGGATATTCCGGGGGTGAAGTCCTCAGACGAAGTGGGGCAGCTGGTGAAGGCTTTTAACACCATGAAAAAAGAGCTGGCCAATATGGAATATATGCGGCGGGATTTTATCGCGGGGATCTCTCATGAACTGCGGACGCCTTTGACGTCTATTCTGGGTTTCGTCCAGGGGATGCGGGACGGACTGGTGGCGGAAGAGGAGCGGGAAGCGGTTCTGGACATCATCCAGGATGAGACCAGGCGGATGATCCGGATGACGGGCGAGATTCTGGAGATGGTCAAACTGGAAACGGGAAGCGAGAAACTGTATCCGGAGACTTTCGATGTTTTGGAAGCGGCGACGTTTCTTCTGGAGTCTTTAAATATTCATGAGATCAAGCCGAATCTGAATGTGGTTGTGGATATTCCGCGGAATCTTTTGGCCTTTGCGGACGCGGACCGGTTCCGCCAGATCATGATCAATCTGATCAACAACGCTACGAAATACACGGACGACGGCGGCAGCATCTATATTTCCGCCAAGCGGGCGGAGGATATGATCGAAGTCAGGATCCGGGATACGGGCAGGGGCATATCGCAGGAGCAGCTGCC